>CANCAR010000081.1 GCA_947374125.1 Hyphomicrobiales bacterium
CGCCGCCCTTGCGCCATGAGGATGACCGGCGCGCGATGATTGAGGGGGTTGCCTCCGGCCTCATCGACGTGATCGTGTCCGATCACAATCCGCAAGATGTCGAGACCAAGCGCCAACCCTTCGCCGAATGCGCGGATGGCGCAGTGGGCCTCGAAACGATGTTGGCTGCTGCCTTGCGGCTCGTTCACAACGGGGATATGTCGCTACCCCGTTTGATGCAGGCCTTGGCGCTTAGACCATCTGACCTCATTGGCCTGCCGCAGGGCAGGCTGTTAAAGGGTGCACCGGCTGATCTTATCTTGTTTGATCCGGACGAACCTTTTGTGCTTGATCCCGATTTGCTGCATTCTCGATGCAAGAATACACCCTTTGATGGGTCCCGCTTGCAAGGTCGCGTGCATATGACGATGGTGGGTGGCGGTATCGTTCAGGAATCGTGAACAGCGGATGATAAGGCCTGCTCAGGTAAGGTCGTCATACGCAACCGATAGGATCGGCTGGAGCGCGATCAGGAGGAGACTTAGATGCAAATTGAAATTGCCGCGATTTTTGGTGTCGGCATTGGTTATCTTTGCGGATCGATCCCCTTTGGCGTGATTCTGACCCGGTTGTTTGGCGCGGGCGATTTGCGCAAGATCGGTTCGGGTAATATCGGGGCGACCAATGTGCTTCGGACGGGACGAAAGGGATTGGCGGCTGCAACCCTTTTGGGAGACATGCTAAAGGGCACCGTCGCCGTCTTGCTCGTTAACGCTATAATTGGACCAGAATTCGGCGTGACGGCCGGATTAGCGGCCTTTATCGGGCATCTCTTTCCCGTTTGGCTGAAGTTTAAGGGCGGCAAAGGCGTGGCGACCTATCTGGGCGTCACTTTAGCGCTGGTCTGGCCCGCGGCGCTTGCCTTCGCCGTTGTCTGGCTTTTGTCGGCTTGGCTCACCCGCTATTCCTCCCTCTCAGCACTGCTGGCAAGTATCGTGACGCCTATCATCGCGTTTTATTTGGCGCCTGCACCTTTGGGTCCTACCCTGTTCTTTATGACAGTTGCGCTTTGGTGGATGCATCGCGCCAATATCACTCGATTAATTGCCGGAACCGAAGGCCGGATTGGATCGAAAAATGAGCGACCAGCCGCTGGGCCACACACTGACGGAACGCCAACGGCTTGATTGGCTAAGACTTTCGCGCACCGAAGGGATTGGTCCCCGTACCTTTCGAACCTTAATTAACCGGTATGGAGGGGCGGCGGAGGCGCTGGCCGCACTTCCTGGATTGTTATCGAGCAATGGCCGAATTGGCCGTGTAGTCTCCCTCTCCGAGGCGGAAGATGAAATGGCGATTGGCGCGCGCTATGGCGTGCGTTTTGTTGCGATGGGTGAGCCTGATTATCCAAGGCTGCTGCGCGGTATCGAATCGGCTCCACCGCTTTTAGGCATAAGGGGCGTCGGATCGGTCTTTCAACGCCCAGGCGTAGCTATTGTCGGATCACGGAATGCTTCTGCGACGGGCTTAAAAATGGCCGAGACCTTGGCGGAAGGACTGGGTCGTGAGCACTGCGTGGTCATTTCAGGCTTGGCGCGTGGCATCGATTCGTATGCCCATCGTGCTTCGCTCACAACAGGTACGGTGGCTGTATTGGCCGGCGGTCATGATAAAATCTACCCTGCTGAGAATGCCGAATTGCTGGATGCTATTCTCGAAAAAGGTGCAGTCGTTTCCGAAATGCCAATGGGTTGGGAGCCGCGTGGGCGCGATTTTCCAAGAAGAAACCGAATCATCTCCGGTCTTTCCCTAGGCGTCATCATCGTCGAGGCAGCGGCACGCTCCGGCTCCTTGATTACGGCCCGATTTGCCGGCGAACAGGGCCGGGATGTCTTTGCGGTGCCGGGTTCGCCGCTTGATCCGCGCGCGGAAGGAACGAATGATTTAATCCGCGAGGGAGCAACTCTGATTGGTTCGGTGGAGCATGTCATGGCAGCGCTCTTGCCCCTCTTAGGTCGCGACGATTGGCCGCCAATCGCCCAAGAAGGGCCTGCAAACCAAGACGACGAACCTTTATGGGACGAACTCGAATTTGAAAGCGCTGGCTTTGAGGAGTCTTCGCGAAGATATTGGCTAGTCAGACGAAAAAGGCCCGTCGCCACGGGAGACGATGGCGATGGGCCCGACGCTGCCGACAACGCACTTACAACCAAAGAACGGCTCACTCAGCTCTTGAGCCCCTCGCCGATCTCGGTGGACACGCTTATTCGTCTAACTGGACAACCCGCATCCGCCGTATTGACCATTTTACTCGAACTCGAATTGGATGGCTTGATTGAACGCCATGGCGGAGGATTGGTATCCGCCGCTCCTGTTCATAAAGGCCCAACGATCAATTCGGAGCTTTGAAAGTGCTTGTGTGCCCCTTCGCTTCAATCCGCGCCATTTCGAGAAAATAGGCCAGCAGGTCATACTGAGCGCTACGGGCTAGTACTGCAAGCTCACCCGTCATTTGGGTGAGATAAGCCGCAATCTCTTCGCGCTCGGAGTGATTTTCTACCTTTGGAGCGCCATTGATTGCGACAATGTCGCGGGCATTAACGTCGTTGGCAGGCACTTCCCGAGGGTTTTTAAAAGCTAGGGCGACCATATGTGTTTACCTTTCTGGCAGGATGAATGCGGGATACGCAGAACAAAAACACATACGCTTCCGAAGTACTGTTTTTGCAATCTATACCTGAATAATAGACAACAGAACTCTTTAGGTTGTGTTACATTGATATCGAAAATTTATCAAGTCGGCGTACTCTACGGAACCATCGCCGACCTGACGTAACGAATTTGAATTAAATTAAAAAAAATGCACGAAAAACACGGTAATTTACATGCTAAATGGAAAAAATCATGCAATTAAAAGATTAATTATGGGGCTATTGCAACCGAAAACCAGAATTAGTTTTACCCGATACTGGCTAAAATGACAGGTATCGTTGCCATGCCCGCGAGTGTTTGAAGGGTCAAAATTTCGGCCATTAACACAGCGTTACCGCCAAGTTGCCGCGCCAAAATATAGGATGCGCTTGCTGTCGGAACAGCCATGCACAGAAGCGTCACCGCCAAGGGTGTGCCTGAAATACCAAAAAAGGATGCAAAAACGCTTGCAATCAGCGGCATGGCAATAAGCTTGGCTACGCTTGGGAGAAAATGCGCGAAGCCTGGCCGCCTTATCCTTTGAAGTTCCAGTCCGCCGCCCGCTGCCAGTAGCCCCGCTACAAGCGAAATCTGTCCAATCATGCTGGCGGGGGTTACGACAAAATTTGGGATAAATTCAATAAACGGTCGGAGCGTTAAACCAAGAAGGCAGGACCAAATGAACGGATTTTTCAGTAATGTGCTAATGAATTCGGAATTGGTTGGCCGCTTGGATGCCGCATAGCGCGCAATGACACTGACGGCGAGCACGTTAAGCAACGGAATCATGGCCGCTATGGCTACCGCACAGAGCGCTGCTCCCTCCTTACCATAAAGGCTGGAGGCCATCGCAAAGGCGACAAAGGAATTCCAGCGAATCGAACCTTGGAAAACAGAACTGAAGGACGGCCCGTCAAGGCTGATCCAGCGTTCTAAAAAGGGGCGTAGAAGGAGCATCCCGCCAGCAACCGTGAGCAGGGATAAAACCAGCGTGGATCCCACCGCGATAAATGGCGTTGACGCTAGGTCGGCTGTCGCCATCGTCACCATCAACATCGCGGGGAAGAGAACGAAATAGGTGATTCGTTCAAAACCGCGCCAATCTTCGCGCACAATGAAGCCAGTTGCGCGCAAGAGCGCACCGACAGCTATGACGAGAAACACGGCGGAAAGATTGGGGAGCGCGGACATGAATTGACTATAGACTGGATAATAGGCGGCGAATCAACCCAAACGTGGCGTGTTGATCCGGTCAATAAAGGCCTGCAAAATATAGGCAGCCGCCATTTTGTCGACGAGTTCCGCTCGTCTGGCGCGGGACGTGTCAGCATCAATCAAGGTTCGGGTTACGGCCGCCGTTGAAAGTCGCTCGTCTTGGTACAAGACGGGCAGAGGCGATAACGTCGCCAAATTGCGTACGAAGGCGCGCGTTGCCTGCGCGCGGGGCCCTTCGCTGCCATCCATATTAAGTGGCAGCCCGATTACCAATGCCGCTACGCTAAATTTATCCGCAAGCGCGATTAATGCTGTCGCATCTGCCCGGAATTTAACCCGGCGGATGGTTTCAAGCGGCGTCGCAATTCGGCGCTCGACATCGGACAAGGCCAGCCCGATGGTTTTAGTGCCGAGATCCAGCCCCATCAGTCGAGCGCTGCGGGGCAGTGCGGCAGCAAATTCGAAGTCAGTACGGTTTTTGTCATCCATGCGGCGGAATTAGCACGTCCCTATCGTGCAGGCCATGCCGAAAGGAACAGGTTCCTCCATTGCAGCCCTTCCCACGCCGGTGCTATAGCCAGCGTAACGAATCCCGATACACGCTCCGGAGTGCCCATGTCTGTTGATCAGGCCACCGTCCGGCGGATCGCGCGTCTCGCGCGAATTGCCGTTACCGACGAGGAAGTCCCCCATTTGGAGGGCGAGTTGAACGCCATGCTTTCTTTCGTCGAGCAACTCGGCGAGGTCGATGTGACCGGCGTTGAGCCGATGACGTCGGTTACCCCGATGGCGATGAAAAAGCGGGTCGATCAGGTGACTGATGGCGGATATCCGGACACGGTCACCGGCAATGCGCCAATGACCGAAGACCATTATTTCCTTGTTCCCAAAGTCGTCGAATAGGCAGGCGCTCTCATGACCGATCTCACCCACTTGACGCTTGCCGACGCGCGCGATGCGCTGAAGGCAAAGAAGATGTCTGCCGTTGAGCTTACCGAGGCGCATATTTCCGCGCTGGAAGCGGCACGTCCGCTTGGTGCTTACGTGCTCGAAACGCCCGATCATGCACGCGCAATGGCGAAAGCCTCCGACGAAAAGATCGCCAAGGGTACCGCTGGTGCGCTGGAAGGTCTGCCGCTCGGCATTAAAGATTTGTACGCAACCAAAGGTGTTCGCACGACGGCGTGCTCCAATATTCTCGCTAATTTCGTTCCTGAATATGAATCAACTGTCTCAAGCCAATTATGGCGCGACGGCGCGGTTATGCTTGGCAAATTATCGAATGATGAATTTGCCATGGGTTCATCCAATGAATCGTCCGCTTTCGGACCGGTTGCCTCGCCTTGGACGCCACCCAATTGGTCAGTCGAGAAAGCCAGATCGGCGCTTGTAGGCGATAAAAAAGGCTTGCTCGTTCCCGGCGGCTCCTCGGGTGGCTCGGCAGCAGCGGTAGCCGCAGGGCTTTGCCTCGGCGCAACGGCCACCGATACGGGTGGCTCCATCCGCCAGCCTGCGGCGTTTACGGGCACCGTTGGCATCAAGCCAACCTATGGCCGTTGTTCGCGTTGGGGCATTGTGGCCTTCGCGTCATCGCTCGATCAGGCAGGGCCTATTGCCCGCACGGTTCGTGATACGGCCATTTTGTTGCGCTCTATGTCGGGGCATGACCCGAAAGATACGACATCTGTTGATCAGCCTGTTCCTGACTACGAAGCGGCAATTGGCCGCTCGGTAAAGGGCATGAAAATCGGTATTCCAAAAGAATACCGCGTCGACGGCATGTCGGCGGAAATCGATGCACTCTGGACCAAGGGCGCGGACGTGCTCCGCGCGGCCGGAGCCGAGATCGTTGAAATCTCGCTGCCGCATACGAAATACGCGCTGCCTGCTTATTATATTGTCGCCCCCGCTGAGGCGTCCTCCAATCTCGCCCGCTATGATGGGGTGCGCTATGGCTTGCGCGTGCCGGGCAAAGACATCACCGACATGTATGAAAAAACCCGCGCTGCAGGCTTTGGCCCCGAAGTGCGCCGCCGGATTATGATTGGTACCTATGTGCTCTCGGCTGGCTATTATGACGCCTATTATGTCCGCGCCCAGCAGATACGCACGCTGATCAAGCAGGACTTTGAAAAGGCCTATGCCTCAGGTGTGGATGCGGTGCTGACGCCTGCGACGCCATCGCCTGCTTTCGGCATTGGTGAGAAGAGCGGCGCTGATCCGGTCGAGATGTATTTGAACGACGTGTTCACGGTAACGGTGAACATGGCGGGCCTCCCGGGCTTGGCCGTTCCGGCAGGTCTCTCCGCCGATGGCTTGCCCTTGGGCTTACAACTGATTGGTCGCCCCTTCGATGAGGAGACCTTGTTCTCGCTCGGTGAGGTGATCGAACAGGCCGCAGGTCGCACCAAGCTTCCAGAAGCTTGGTGGGCCTGATGCCCCTCTATCAGGCTCTGTATGAAGGATTAATTCCGTTTAGCGGGGTGATCTTACAGGCGATTTTCGATCCGTTTGTGGTCGTGATCGGCCTTGTGATGGGGTGGAAGGCCAACCAATTCGGCAAACTGATTTTGGCTGGCCTTGCTGCCGGACTGGCTGGAACCGCGGTCACCTTCGTTTTACGGATGTTGGATATTTCGTGGTTTGAAGGCGGCTATATGTTTGGCGGCGCGCATGCGCTGTTTCGCATTTTTGCAGGATATGGCTGGAGTGTTTTGGGCTACGGAGTGGCGCGCTTCAAAGATCGACACTCCAATAAATCTCGCGCATAGGGAGACTTACCCGGATCGCATCGACGTTGATCGTCGCATCCAGCGTTTCAATCACATCAGGCTTTTCAGGAAAACCGTCTTCGCCCTTCAGCCATGCCCAAACGCATGCTTTATCCTGTGAGACTAGTATATAGGCCTGCAACGAGGGTAAAGCGAGATACTCGAATTGCTTTGGCCCGAAATCTTCCGACGTGGTGGACGGCGAGAGAATTTCAATGAGCACAACAGCTTCATCCGTGCGGCGATCTTTTGCGGAACGGTTGGAGGGCGTGATCATAATATCCGCCAGTCGAACCGTATCGACACCTGTTTGAAGGGCAAAATCACCTGCTGCGATATGGAAAATTTTTCTGTCGATGGCCTGACCGAGCGCAAGCAATATATTGGTTGTAATTTTCGAATGGTTCCACGACGTCTGGTTCATCATCACGGGACGGCCTCGCACAAGTTCATACCGCCCGTCTTGCCGCTCGGCCCAGGCTTCAAACGCTTCGATACTCATACGGGGTAACAGGGGACGGTTCATGGCAGAGCCTCGCGGATAGCGGCCAACCTTTTGCTGTTTTAAATTTAGATCATACCCGCAGGCCAGTAAAGCGTGGTTAACTGAAGACATAGGCTTAGGTTGAAAATCATCCAATTTGTTGGTTGACGGCTATCCTTCGCATCGTACCACTTCAAAAAAGAATAAAAATTCTAAACTTCGAGGTGATAGGGACTGACCAAGCTTTCGGCTGAAATTTGCCACTTCTGACTGATCTTGAACACCATTTCCGTTGTCAGCGCACGTTTTCTGTTCAATATCTCCGAGGCCCGCGACGCTGAACCCAGCACATCGGCAAGGTCAGATTGCTTTAGTCCCGAAACCTCCATCTTATAACGAATGGCCTCGATCGGGTCCGCGGGCTCAATTGGCCAATGCTTCCCCTCATATGCTTCGATCAAATCAGCAAGAACGTCGAAACGGTCTGCTGCAGGGGTGCCGGGCTCGGGTTCGTTCAGAAAATAGGGTTCAATCTCGGCAAGCGCCCAGTCGTAGTCGCTTTCATTGCGGATAGCGCGGATATTTTCCATCAGACGGTCTCCGGTTTAATGCGGTTATATTCCTCATGCGTGCCAACAAACTTGATGAGCACCCGTTTGAACCGATAGGTGACGTGAACGATCAATCGGAATTTATTTCCACCGATATCGAAGATGATCCGGTTGTCAGCCACAAAATCGACGGTGTTACCAAACTCATCTTTCACATCCTGCGGGGATGACCAATCAGCCTTTACCACAAGAGCATACCAAGCCTTAAGCGGTGCCTCGGCTTGATTATGGATCGTCCAAAATTCCCTAAGTTTCCGCTTGGCAATGATTTGCATGTTTCCTGCTTATGTCCTTTGATTGCACCAATGTCAATAATTATTTCCCAATTTGGGAAAATCTAAATCTAAAGCGCGTGAGGGATGAAGGATTCCCTGCTCCTACTCCCCTACTCACCACTCGCTTTACCCTTGACCCGCCGCCATCGCCCAAGCAAAAGAAGCGGTGATTCAGACAACGAAGAGGCCACCCCCATGAACGCAATTGTGGATACCCGCACCCTTGATCCCAAAAAGCTCATCAAAGGCGCGACGGGCGATTGGGAGGTGATCATCGGGCTTGAAATCCACGCGCAGGTCACCTCAAAAGCCAAGCTCTTCTCGGGCGCATCCGCTGAATATGGCGGCGAGCCGAATGCGCATGTCTCGCTCGTCGATGCCGCGATGCCCGGCATGTTGCCGGTGATCAACGAGGAATGCGTGGCGCAGGCTATTCGTACGGGGTTGGGGCTGAAGGCTGAGATCAATCTCCGTTCGGTGTTTGACCGCAAAAACTATTTTTATCCTGATTTGCCGCAGGGCTATCAGATCAGCCAATATAAAAGCCCCATCGTGGGTGAAGGCGAAGTGATCGTCGATCTGCCTGAAAGCGGCGGCCAGATTACGGTCGGCATCGAACGGCTGCATTTGGAGCAGGACGCGGGTAAATCTCTGCACGATCAATCGCCCTCGTTGAGCTTTGTTGATCTCAATCGCTCGGGTGTCGCGCTGATGGAAATCGTCTCCAAGCCCGATATGCGCTCGTCGGAGGAAGCCCGCGCCTATGTCACCAAGCTCCGCACGATTTTGCGTTATTTAGGCACCTGCGACGGCAATATGGACGAAGGCTCGCTGCGCGCCGATGTGAACGTCTCGGTGCGCCGCCCGGGCGAGGGTTTTGGCACGCGCTGCGAAATCAAAAATGTGAATTCGATCCGCTTTATGGGTCAGGCGATTGAGTATGAGGCGCGCCGCCAGATTGGTGTTTTGGAAGATGGCGGCAGCATCACGCAGGAAACCCGTCTCTATGATGCCACCAAAGGTGAAACCCGCTCCATGCGCTCGAAAGAAGAAGCGCATGATTACCGCTATTTCCCCGATCCGGATTTGCTGCCGCTCGAATTCACGCAAGATTATGTGAACGAACTCGCGCGCCATTTGCCTGAACTGCCAGACGAAAAAAAGGCCCGTTTCATAACGGCCTATGGCCTCACGCCTTACGATGCGGGCGTATTGATCGCCGAGCAGGATCAGGCTGATTATTACGAGGCGGTCGCCAAGGGCCGCGACGGTAAGATGGCTGCCAATTGGGTGATCAATGAGCTCTTCGGACGGCTGAACAAAGAGGGCAAAGAGGTTTCGACCTCGCCCGTTTCCGCCGCGCAACTGGGTGCAATTGTCGATCTGATCGGTGAAAATGTTATCTCGGGCAAACTCGCCAAAGATCTTTTTGAGATCATCTGGACCGAAGGCGGCGACCCACGCGAAGTGGTCGAAGTGCGCGGCATGAAACAGGTCACCGATACGGGCGCGATTGAAAAAGCCATTGATGCGGTGATCGCGGCCAACCCCGACAAGGTAGCGCAGGCCCAGGCCAAGCCCACCATGATCGGCTGGTTCGTCGGCCAGGTGATGAAAGAGACCGGCGGCAAGGCTAACCCGCAGGCGGTCAATGACCTGCTGAAATCGAAGCTCGGGATTTGAGCTTCGGGTTTAGTATAGCACCCCCTCTAAGAGCTCCGCGCCAAGTGCGCCGGGCGCAAGCACCAAAGCGGCCCAAGTCAGTGCTGAGCTGACATTGGCAAGCTGGAACGGCACTTGTGGCATCATCGTTGCCCCAGCCACAAGCGGGACAATGGCGCGCAATGGTCCGAAAAAGCGGCCAAAGAACACGGCCAGCACGCCATAACGCTCGAAGAGGCGGTAGGCGCGGGGTACAAGGTCAGGGTTTCGATTAAGCGGCCAACTGCGGGCGATGGGTTCGTGGTAATAATAGCCCAGCCAATATGAGAGCCAGTCGCCGAGTATCGCTCCGCAGGCGGCTGCCAGCCACAGTGGCCAGAATTCTAGCCCGCTGGCCCCAATCAGCGCACCGACGCCCCATAAAATGATGGTTGCGGGGATCAAAAGCGAGATAAGCGCAATTGATTCGCAAAACGCGAGCATAAACACAATCGGGATGGCCCATTCCTGATGGGTGCGGACGAAGTCTAGGGTCGTATCAACAAGGCTGGATAGCATGGGGGAGTTTCATTTTCCGTGCGGTGCGGGCAAAAAAGGGGAAGAACGAGAAGGGTTCTTCCGGTGTCGCGGTCTTGCAAAATATCAGGCGTATCGTAGGAGTTCTTCATCACACAGTCGAACGCAATCAAGGAGAAAATATGTCAGCCCGTTACACCCTTCACGGCCTCTTTGCCTCTGGCCCCACCTACAAAGTCGGCCTCATGCTCACCCTTTGCGGCGAGGCGTTTGATTATGTCAGTGTTAATTTGCGCGCCGGCGAACATAAGACCCCGGAATATTTGGCGATCAACCGCTTCGGACAGGTTCCCGCTTTGGTCGATCATTCCAATGGCCGCGCATTGTGCCAATCGGGTGCGATCCTTGATTATTTGGCGGATAAAACCGGGAAATTCGGTGGTGCAACGCTCGATGACCGGCTTCGTGCAAGGGAGTGGCTGTTCTGGGGTTGGGATAAGCTCGATGCGCCGGTTTACCGGTTGCGCGGGTGGAAGCTCGGCTTCCGCCAATTGGAAGCGCCCCAAGTGGCCATGTACGAGGCCGAGCGTAAAGCGGCTTTCGAAACGCTTGAGGCTTGGTTCACAGCGGGACACGATTGGCTCGCGGGCGTAGAGCCAACGATTGCGGATATCGATATTTATGGCGTTGTCGCTTATGCCGGCCAAAGCGAATACGATGTGGCGCAACACCCGCATGTCCAAGCCTGGATGCATCGGATGCAAGCGCTACCACATTTTGCAGCCCATGATGCCTTGCTTCCCCATGAAACGCGCCGCGCATCCTAAGAATAGCCCCGCGACCTTTGAAAGGATCTAGCGATGACGAATGTTCAAAAAAACCCAATTGATCTCTATTCTTGGCCGACGCCGAACGGCCAGAAAATCTCTATCATGTTGGAAGAGTGCGGTCTGCCTTACACCTATCATGTGGTGAATATCGGCAAAGGCGATCAGTTTAAGCCGGAATTTTTGGCGATTTCGCCGAATAATCGCATTCCGGCGATCGTCGATCCGGAAGGTCCCGATGGCAAGCCAATCTCGGTGTTCGAGTCAGGCGCGATCTTGCAATATTTGGGGCGCAAGATGGGCCAATTCTACCCTACAGAGGAGCGTAAGCGCGTGGCGGTGGAAGAATGGCTCTTCTGGCAGGTGGGCGGGCTCGGCCCAATGTCGGGGCAAGCCAATCATTTCCGCATTTACGCGCCAGAAAAGGTCGAATACGGCATTAACCGCTACACCAATGAGGTCAATCGCCTTTATGGCGTGATGGATCGCCAACTCGCCAAGCATGAATATATCGCGGGCGACTATTCGATTGCCGATATGGCGTCCGTTGGTTGGGT
>CANCAR010000082.1 GCA_947374125.1 Hyphomicrobiales bacterium
AAGCACTTGAACGCCAAAAGCAATTCTTAATCTCAAACCTTAAAACCTCAAAAATCGATCTGAAAAATGAATTAGTAAAAAAATATTCGATCAGGTCGCTACAAAAATCGATGCACCACCATAAAATTGATGGCTCAAACCTCTTGAAGCGGAAGCCAAATTGCCCAAAGAGTAACGAGGATTAGAATTTAAGATCGATCATACTGTGACAAAGGCTTCAATCGATGAAATACTCCATCTTTAGCCTGTTTCAGCAGGCTTTTCGGGACCAAAAAGATTGGACACCGGCGTGGAGAGATCCTGAACCAAAGCTAGAATATGATATTGTTTTAATTGGCGGCGGTGGACATGGCCTAGCGACGGCCTATTACCTCGCCAAAGAGCATGGATTAAAAAACGTCGCGGTACTAGAAAAAGGCTATATCGGGGGAGGTTCGGTTGGTCGGAATACCACCATTGTACGCTCCAACTATCAAGAGCCCGGCAATATTCCATTCTATGAGTTGTCTCTGAAACTCTGGGAAGGATTAGAGCAGGATTTCAATTATAATGCGATGATGAGTCAGCGCGGCGTCTTGAACCTATACCACTCAGATAGCCAACGCGACGAATATGCTCGCCGGGGTAATGCAATGGCGATGCATGGCGTTCCCGGTGAACTGCTCGATCGTGACGGGGTTCGCGCTCTCGTACCATTTCTTGATTTTAACAATGGGCGTTTCCCTATCCAAGGCGGGCTACTTCAAAAACGTGGTGGAACGGCCCGCCACGATGCTGTCGCTTGGGGCTTTGCCAGAGGTGCAGATAGCCGCGGTGTCGATATTTTGCAAAATACAGAAGCTAAGCAGATTAGGATTGAGAATGGTCATGTGATTGGTGTCGAAACGAACCGCGGATTTATTAAAACAAAAAAAATTGGTATCGTTGCGGCTGGTAACACAACGCGAGTAGCAGAAACCGCAGGGCTTCGACTACCGATTGAATCGTATGTTCTTCAGGCCTTTGTCTCGGAAGCCATTAAGCCACTAATACCTTGCGTTGTGACGTTTGGCGCTGGCCATTTCTATATTAGCCAGTCGGACAAGGGCGGACTGGTCTTTGGTGCTTCACTTGATTTTTATACGTCCTATGCCGCACGCGGTAATCTCCCGGGTGTTGAGGACACGATTGAGGAAGCGATGGCGATCATGCCAAACATCAGTAGAATCCGTTTGTTGAGGCATTGGGGTGGCATTATGGACATGTCGATGGACGGTTCGCCCATCATCGATAAAACTGACATAGGCGGCCTCTATCTCAATTGTGGCTGGTGCTATGGTGGTTTCAAGGCGACACCAGGATCAGGTTTTTGCTTCGCGCATTTGATTGCAAAAGATGAGACACATCCCGCAGCCAAAGCGCTACGGCTAAACCGGTTTGAAACCGGCCATGTTATTGACGAGTCGGGCACTGGTGCCCAGCCAAACCTGCATTGAGGGATAAACACCATGCGCATCCCGTGCCCTTTTTGCGGAGAGCGAGATTCTCAAGAATTTGCCTTTCTCGGCCAAGCGGGCCTAACGCGGCCCGATCCAAACGCACCTGACGCACAAAAAGCCTTCCACGATTATGTTCATATTCGAAGCAATCCGGCGGGGGCCAATTCTGAGCTTTGGCTGCACGCCAATGGTTGTCGCTCTTGGATCGTCGTTGAACGGAATACTCTAACACATGCAATAAGCAGCTCTGAGTTTGCCTCTCCGATCATGAAGGAGGCGATGCGATGAGCCAATCCAATCGTCTTCCCAATGGCGGCCTAATCGACCGTACTCAGGCTCTAAACTTTACTTTCGACGGCAAGCGCTTTGAGGGATTCGCTGGAGACACGCTTGCATCTGCCCTCATCGCAAACAACATTTCGCTCATAGGGCGCTCGTTTAAGTATCATCGACCAAGAGGGATTTTTTCGGCCGGGTCTGAAGAACCCAATGCCCTAGTCGAGCTTCGGTCAGGCGCTCGGTTAGAACCGAATACACGAGCGACAACAGCCGAACTCTATGATGGACTTGAAGCAACCAGCCAAAACCGCTGGCCTTCGCTTGATTTCGATATCATGTCGATCAACTCTCTTTTTTCGCCATTTTTAGCTGCAGGCTTTTATTACAAAACCTTTATGTGGCCAGCATCGTTTTGGGAAAAATATTATGAACCAGCGATCCGCCGTGCTGCGGGGCTTGGAAAGCCGCCGATAGGCGACGATCCAGACCACTATGAGAAGGCTTTTGCCCATTGTGACGTACTTGTTATCGGAGGGGGGCCAGCTGGGCTTGCGGCTGCGTTAACGGCTGGACGGTCGGGTGCGCGTGTGATTCTATGCGACGAAGGCTACGCCTTAGGCGGGAGGCTGCTGTCAGATTCGCTCGTTATCAATGATCGGCCGGCATTAGACTGGGTACGTGCAACCGAATTGGAATTAGCATCGCTGAAGAACGTTCGCATTATGACGCGTGCTACGGTGTTCGGCGTTTACGACCATGGCGTCTACGGCGTCATCGAACGGGTTAATGATCACGTTGTGACCCCGCCAGCCTATCAACCTCGGCAACGAAGCTATCGCGTGAAAGCAAAGCGAGCGGTTTTAGCAGCCGGGGCAATTGAGCGCCCGATGGTGTTTGGCGACAACGATAAACCGGGTGTGATGCTAGGTTCCGCAATCCGCACATACATTAATCGTTATGCGGCTTTACCCGGTCATCGCGCCGTCGTGTTCACGAGTTCGGACGAAGGTTATAGCACTGCGACTACGCTAGAAGCGGCTGGCGCAAGCGTTGAGGCAATCATCGACACGCGAAAAGGGGAAGTGGTGCAACGCGCGCTTGGTGGCAAGCGCGTTCAAGCCGTTGAGGTAATTGATCAATCAGGAAATGTACGTTTAATCGATTGCGATCTCGTAGCCTCTTCAAACGGATGGAACCCAGCTGTTCATCTTACCTGCCACCTTGGAGGAAGACCCGTTTGGGATGATACAAGCCATTCGTTCCTCCCCGGAAAACTGCCGCCAGGACTATCTGTAGCGGGAGCGGCGACCGCCAGTTTCACACTACAAGACGCGCTTACCGATGGCTATCGGCTAGGTTCCGAGGCTGCCGACACAGCAGGCTTCAAAGCAGAAAAATTAGTTGCACCAGTCAGCGGCCCAGAAAGCACATCGCACAAACCTCTTTGGCGGGTAAAATCCGGAAAAGGAAAACGCTTCATTGATTTCCAGCACGATGTGACCGATTTGGATATTGAACTCGCTAACCGCGAAGGCTATCGCTCCGTTGAGCATATGAAGCGGTATACAACCTTAGGGATGGCGACCGATCAGGGGAAAACATCAAACATTGCTGGCCTTGCGATTTTAGGAGAAGTTTCGGATAGAACGATTGCAGAGGTAGGCACGACTATCTTCCGCCCTCCCTATACCCCAGTAGCGCTGGGCGCACTTGCGGGCCACCACGTCCATCGTGATTTCCGTCCCACGCGATTAACTCCGTCCCACCAATGGGCTGAAGAGCAGGGTGCTGTTTTTATGGAAACAGGCCTTTGGATGCGCGCCCAATTTTTTCCAAAATCGCCTAGCGAGGATTGGCTATCAGCCATGAAGCGCGAAGTTTTGATAACGCGTGAAAAAGTTGGAGTTTGTGATGTTTCAACATTGGGAAAGATCGATATTCGCGGGAAAGACGCAGCCAATTTTCTTGACCGCATCTATACCGGCACTTTCTCGACATTACCTGTAGGACGCGTCCGCTACGGATTAATGATGCGGGAAGATGGATTTGTTTTCGACGATGGTACAACGGCACGTCTGGGCGAAAATCACTATCTGATGACCACCACGACCGCCGGCGCAGGCAAAGTTATGTCTCATCTCGAATTTTGTCACCAGGTGCTTTGGCCTGAGCTCGATATTGCCTTTACGTCAGTCACTGAACAATGGGCCCAATATTCAATTGCGGGACCTAATTCGCGAGATGTCTTGAGAAAAATCGTTGATCCAGCGACGGACCTATCGAATGAGGCTTTTCCATACATGTCAGCAAAATCAATCACCGTTTGCGGTGGCATAGAGGCAAGGCTTTTCAGAATTTCCTTCTCAGGTGAAATGGCCTACGAAATCGGTGTGCCCAATCGATATGGCGATGCAATAATCCGTACGATTATGGCGGAGGGGCAAGAATTTGGAATTATCCCTTATGGTCTAGAAGCCCTCTCTACAATGAGAATTGAAAAGGGCCATGTCGCAGGCTTGGAGTTAAACGGACAAACCACGCCGCGTGATTTAGGACTTGGCAAAATGGTATCCCAAAAGAAAGACTGTATTGGAAAGCAGATGTCCGAGCGGCCCGCAATGCTCGAGTCCGATCGACCAATATTCGTAGGCTTTAAGCCCAAAGATGGTGTTTCGAAGCTCACTGGAGGGGCTCATTTTCTCGATTTGAACTCCAATCCTTCACTGGAAGCTGATCTAGGCCATATGATGTCAGTGGCTTACTCACCCATTCTGAAGAGTTGGATTGGCCTTGGTATTTTAAAGAATGGTCGCGATCGCTTAGGAGCTTATGTTCGTTCAGTCGATTTTATGCGAGGCACCGACATCGTCGTAGAAGTATGTGATCCAATATTCTTTGATCCAAATGGGGAGCGTTTGCGTGGTTAAATTATCCATCCTGCCAAGATCCGCACTTGCACCATATTTGAAGAAGGGACGCTATGGCTCCCCCGAGGGCAGCGCAGGATTACTGATTTCGGAACTAAAGGAGTTTGGACTAGCGAATGTAACTGCCTTTAAGGACCAAGGAGAAGCTCTTCAAAGAGCAATAAAGATACAGTTTGACGTTGATCTTCCTCAAGGACCACAGGTTGTTACAAAAGCCGGAATTAGTTTCGTTGGCATAGCACCTGGGCAGTGGTGGGCCTTTGCGGAGGAATACGAGTGTGATCGATTTTTTACACGCCTTGAAGCATGCGTCGGAATGTTCGGAACAATCGTAAACCAATCGGATGCCCGGGCCATTGTCGAGTTATCGGGGCCGAAAGTCAGATCAGTACTTTCGAAGGGCGTCTCAGTTGATCTTGACGAAAGAAATTTTCGCATGGGCGATGCGGCGACAACGATGGCGGCACAATTGTGGATAACAATCTGGCAGACAGATGAGGAGCCAACTTATCGACTTTCTGTTTTTCGGGCGTTCGGCTCGTCACTTTTGGATTGGCTAACAACTTCATCAGCCGAATTTGGCTACGAAATAATCTGATAATTAGATGTTATATGTTTTCTCCAGAAATTAAGGCTTCGTGCCCGAGTTTTCGTTTCAAATTGAAATAAAATGAAACCTATCTCGTAACATTTGCCAACTATCGAAATCTGTGGATAATTCCCCTACGTCATTCATTGCGAAAAAACTTAAGTCTCCGTTCAACGCGCACTTCAAAACTCTACCACAAATCAACAGGAATTTAATCATGTATATTAAAAAATTAAATTCAGATCTCGAAGAAGATACACTTTATTCTCTTGTAGAACGCATAGATCAAATAATAAAAAGCTGTGATTTGACCGATTTACTAAATTTAACTAAAGAAAAATATGGTTTAAAAAACCTATCATATGCCGGATTTAATATGGGAGAAATGACGATAAAGAAACCTTATGTAACAGTTACATATAAAGAAGACTGGATTAAACGTTATAACGATAAACTATACTACGAAATAGATCCGGTATTAAAAATAATAAGCAAAACAATATTACCAATAGATTGGCAATCATTTGATATTGGTAATCCAAAGATACGAAAATTTTTTAGTGAAGCAAAGGACGCTGGAGTAGGGAGAAATGGTATTTCTATCCCTGTGAGGGGTCGCTCCGGAGATTTATCTGTTTTCAGCCTCACATTGGATGCCTCGGAGCGGGACTGGTTACAATTTAAAAAGCAATTTATTCGAGATTTCCAAGTACTATCCGTCCACTTTCACCAATCCGTGCTAAATGCAAATAAAATTATAACACCTGAATTCAATCTATCTGAACGTGAATTAGAGGTTCTATATTGGGCAGGATGTGGAAAGACCGGGGAGGAAATATCTTTAATATTAAAACTTACAAAGCGCGGCGTACGATTTCACGTTTCGAATCTCATGTTTAAATTAAACGCGAGTAATATATCACATGCCGTCGCGAAAGGAATTTATTTTGGATTGGTAAAACCACCAAGATAGCGTGATTCGTGATAATTTTAACCCGTTACATGTGACGGATTACATACGATAATATATTCGTTAAATATTCTCCTGCACCAATCAGGAGAATTCAAATGATATTAGTATTGAATGGATCGGAAGAACCCAAATATTCTTATATATTCAACGCGATGTATCAAATACGTGCAGATGTATTTCATACTCGACTACAATGGGATGTAAAAATTAAGAATGGTATAGAACGGGATCATTTTGATGAACAAAATCCCCTATACCTTATTTCTATTGACGAAAATACAAGCCAGGTTAGGGGTTCAGTT
The DNA here is from genome assembly GCA_947374125.1 of Hyphomicrobiales bacterium. Lineage (GTDB taxonomy): Bacteria > Pseudomonadota > Alphaproteobacteria > Rhizobiales > Beijerinckiaceae > CAIUPE01. The sequence goes on from CANCAR010000082.1 coordinate 6,549, forward strand.
CGACTGCTACCGACAACTGGGCCAAATATGTTGCGAGATATCTTTCCATCGCTTCTTTCAAATGGAGAAAAAGTTGAAAGCGCCACGATTTGGGAATGCTCCCGCTTCTCAATTCGACAAGGTAAAGAGACGCGAGCCGATGGGAGTTTGGTTAGCCATATAACAGGTGAACTGTTAGCCGCAGTTGTGGAGGTCGGGCTTATTGCAGGACTTACCGAAGCACTCGGTGTTTTTGATGCCCGAATGATCCGTGTGTTTCGCTCTGCTGGATACCCTCCGCTTGTAATCGGAACGCCTCATCGCATCGGCTCCTTTATGACTTACGCTGGGTTGTTCGAAATTAGCGAACAAGCGCTTGCCAGCATCCAACAAGCAACAGGAATTACCGGCTCCGTATTAGAGCCGGAAAGTGTAGCTCGTTGCCTTGCGGCCTAGACAGCTTGAATAGTAAACTGACGAGCCGACGCCCTTGTCAGTAGCTCTAAAAAAATCCCCGAGCAAACACTTGACACTATGCATCTCACACGTGCAACTTCGGTTCAGAGCCCGAGTGAGGGGTAATAACCGAAAAATCTTTTCGGATGAATCCTATTATGTAAACCTGAAAGTATGCTGAAAAGTTGTGTTGACCCCTCTTACTTCCATCGAGCTTTCATCACTCTTTATTAGTATAAAAGTTGCTTCAACGGCTGTAGCAGGGACCTTGCCCTTAGCGGTTTTATGCGCTTACGTTTTAGCGAGATTTAGGTTTATTGGACATGGCATTTTAAACGGTCTTGTTCACTTGCCACTGGTGCTTCCCCCTGTCGTAACAGGCTACTTCTTACTTCTAAGCCTCGGACGACAGGGCCTAATAGGCGCTACGTTGGAAGAATGCTGCGGCATAACCTTCGCCTTTCGCTGGACTGGGGCGGCCCTCGCGGCAGGCATTATGGCGTTTCCGTTGATTGTTAGATCGATCCGTATTTCTATTGAAGCCGTCGACGTGCAATTTGAAAATGCAGCGCGCAACCTAGGCGGTAGTCGATTAAGAGTATTTTTTACAATCACGCTGCCGCTATCATATCCGGGGATTTTAGCAGGTGCTGTTTTGGGATTTGCAAAAGCATTAGGCGAATTCGGTGCAACAATAACCTTCGTATCGAATATTCCCGGCGAAACACAGACGATTCCATCCGCTATCTATGCCCTCACTCAAAGTCCCAACGGCGACCTTCCCGCCCTTCGTCTTGCGGCGCTTTCCGTCTTTATCTCGGTGATAGCCTTAACCCTGTCCGAAATAATGTCTCGTAAAGCTCGATATCGCTAGAGTTCGACCGGCTTAATTTGTTTAGCAAACGAGATTTGCTGCTAAATGTTAGATACAGGTCCGATGTCAGATAAGATGCGTCGGGCAATTGCGCAAAAAAATGAGAGCTCCATGAGATACTCAATTTGCCCATTAGTTTAGCATCTAATAATAGGGATGAACGAAGAGAACATTTTATATGATGGGATGAGGATTAAAAAATTGACCAGTTATGATTACATTATTGTTGGAGCCGGATCGGCCGGCTGTGTCCTAGCCAATAGACTATCTGAGTCAGGTAAAAACAAAGTTATAATCATTGAGGCTGGTGGGAATGACGATCGTTTCTGGATTAAGACGCCAATTGGATACGGAAAAACTTTCTTCGACAAAGCAGTAAACTGGAGGTTCAATTCGACACCCGATAAAGGTCTGAATAATCGTGAGCTATATGTCCCACGCGGAAAGGTAATTGGTGGATCAAGTTCCATCAACGCGATGGTTTATGCTCGTGGCGCTAAAGACGACTACAATGATTGGCGCGGCGCGGGGAATCCGGGCTGGGGATGGGAAGATGTTAAGCCAGCTTTTGAAGAAATAGAAAGACATGTCGGTAGCAACGGAGATGTAAAGGGAAACGGTCCGCTTATCGTATCTGACCGACAAAAAGAATATCATCCGCTTAAGCGATTTTTTTCGGCAGCGGTTAAAGAGTTGGGTTTTCCATCGTTGAATGGAACCACGGGGTTAGGCGATGAGGGGCTTGGCCCTTACTTAATCAATACAAGGAACGGTCTACGTTGCTCATCAGCTGATGCGTTCTTACGACCCGCAATTCGACGACCGAATTTGACAGTGCTTACCCATGCTCATGTCACAAAAATTCTATTTGATGGCGACCAAACAAATGGTATTGAATACACAAAAAATGGAAAATTAAATCGTATTTATTCCGAAAAGGAAGTCATACTATCAGCAGGAGCCATTCAATCCCCACAAATATTACAACTATCTGGAATTGGTCCTAATGAATTACTAAAAAAACATAATATTAATATTATAAAAAATAATTATAATGTTGGAAAAAATTTACAAGACCATGTTGGAATAAATTATTACTATAAAGCAAATGAACCTACTTTGAATAGCGTACTAGGCACCAGAATTGGTCAACTGATCGCCGGACTTCGCTTTTTGGTTAACAAATCAGGGCCACTAACCCTTAGCGTCAATCAAATGGGAGGAATCGTAAGATCATCTAACGATCTTACTCGGCCCGATATGCAACTTTATTTCAATCCACTTAGTTATTCTACTGAAGTAGCAGGCAAACGACGCCTTACTAAGCCAGATCCTTGGCCAGGATTTATTCTAAGCTTTAATTCTTGCCGACCGACCAGTACCGGATCAGTAACGATCGCATCCGATGATCCTTTCTCCGCCCCGACTATTGAATTTAACTATCTATCGACGAACAAGGATTGTCAGGATGTCATCGCCGGCGCTCGACTAATTGGTCGAATCCAGAATAGTAGTGCGATGCAAGCCCTCATAAAAAGCGAACCAGTTTTCGATCCATCAAAGGAAGACGACGAAACTATTCTTGCTGATTTTCGTGAACGGGCCGGCTCTGTTTACCATCCGTCTTGCACCTGTCGAATGGCACCGGAAGCCGACGGCGGCGTCGTAGACCATCAACTAAGAGTTCATGGAATCAAGGGCTTACGTGTCGTTGATGCTTCTGCATTTCCCAATATTACATCGGCCAATACAAATGCGCCGACGATCATGCTGGCTTGGCGCGCTGCTGATATGATCCTCAATGGTGAAGGATAGAGTTCAATGGATAAAATAAAGAAGCTTGAGACCTTCTCAAACGAATTCGTTGGCTTTGTAAAAGCAACCTCGGAGTCCGGCTTAACCGGCTGGGGGCAAGTATCGACCTATAATTCAGACATCACTTGCACGATATTTCATCGACAGATAGCGCCGCATGCGCTTGGGACTGACGCTTTAGAATTTGAGGATACGCTGAATCTTATAGGTGAACGGGAACACAAATACCCTGGCTCGTATCTGCGTCGCGCAATGACAGGTTTGGATACTGCTTTGTGGGATCTGAAAGGTAAAAGAGAATGTAAACCGGTTGTATCGTTAATTGGCGGCAAACCGGGTAAATTGCGCGCCTATGCGTCTTCTATGAAGCGGGATATTACACCCGAGGATGAAGCCAAGCGCTTCGTAAAGCTCAGAGATGATTACGGTTTTGACGCTTTTAAATGGCGGGTCGGGCGAGAATGCGGGCGCGATCAGGATGAATGGCCGGGGCGCACGGAAGCCGTTGTTCCCGTTGTTAGCAAAGCACTTGGTGATAACATTTCGAAATTGGTCGATGGGAATTCTTGCTATTCACCCAAAAAGGCTATCGAAATTGGAAAAATACTGATTGATAACGGTATCAGTCACTTTGAAGAGCCCTGCCCTTACTGGGAATATGAACAATCACGCGAAGTAACAGAGGCGTTATCGATAGATGTTACTGGCGGTGAACAGGATTGTGAGTATTCTACATTTAAACTGATGATGGATATGCATGCAGTTGATATTGTGCAGCCTGATATCATGTATATTGGTGGCCTTACACGAACTCTAAAGATTTGTGACATGGCTGACAAGGGAGGTTACAAGATTACCCCTCATGCTGCCAATCTATCACTGGTTACGATGTGTACGATGCACTTGTTGGGCGCTATTCCAAATGCTGGTAAATATTTGGAATTCTCAATCGAAGGCCTAGATTACTATCCTTGGCAGCATAAATTATTCTTAGGTGATCCCTACAAAATCGAAGGTGGCATGGCAACCATTCCGGATTTGCCAGGTTGGGGCGTGGAAATCAATCCGGATTGGTTAGCGAAGGCGACCTATCAGATGAGTGAACTGGCATAGCCAGAGATATTCGGACCGGGAGTTGAGGTGGTAAACACCCGGTCTTCGATAGTCAGACGAAATGTTGAGATAACATCACCCTAAAACATACTGGCGAGTAGCTTCTGGATCGTCCCGAGTGACATCGAGACGGGCAAGTTCAGCCCAAACCGCGTCTGGTATTGCGGCGCTCGCCCACTCGATGGTTTCACGAACACGCTCCGCTTTTGAAACGCCACAGATCGTTGCCGACACCCTTGGATCGCGCATGGAGTATTGTAGAGCCACTGGACCGGCCGCTACGTTGTGCCGTGCGCAAATCTCTTCAACCTGACGGACAGGATTAAGCATCGCGTCCGTTGCAATCTGATAGGCGTACCGTTGATAGTTCGCTGTACCCTTTGCAAACACGCCGCCGGCGTATGGGGCAGCATTGAGAACAGCTATTCCGTTGGCATGCGCATAATCCATCATCGCGACGGCGTTGTGATTGACGGGCGTAAAACGGTTGTGGGTGATCAGAGCGTCAAACGGATAGTCTTTTAAGATCGGCATCATAACATCGACATTGCCGGCGGCGAGACCAACAGCTGTTGCAAGCCCCTGTTCTTTCATCTTGAACAATTCATCAATGGCTCCGCCTTTTGCGGTGATTTCCGAGAGCGTGTTCGCATGTTCGGGATCGTGAAGATGTAAGAGGCCGATATGTTCAACGCTCAATGCCTTTAAGCTCTCGTCAAGTGAACGTCG
>CANCAR010000083.1 GCA_947374125.1 Hyphomicrobiales bacterium
GACACCAAACCGCTCGGCAAGGGAAGCGCACGCATTTTTACGCTTCGGCGGATCGTCAATATCGCGGTGACGGCTGAGCTTGTGCGCTTGGGCGTCACACCCAAACAGGCCGGCGCGATTGGCTTTCACATGACCGATCAGCTCGGCAGCGTCACAGAGCCCTATCCCACGAACCATAAGGCAAAGCCCGTTGGCGCAAAAAGCATCCCGCAGGATGTCAACATCTGGGTCCGGAACGACGTGCTGATCATAGGCAATCACCACGCCACTTCGTTTCACGCCCGGATAGGTGACGTATTGGCCTTCGATATCGTTCAACAGATCGGGCATTCGACCGAAGGAGAGGACAGTTACGCCTGTCTGATGATCGATTTCAGCGGCCTCTATCAAAAGACCTTGGGCAAATTAAAAGACCGCATGCGGCTCGCTTAACCCACAAGCCGATCCTCTTGCGGGGTTGCGTCTGAAAGAAGCAGGCTCGAATGCTATCGCCAATGCATAAATGTCTATAAAAGCGGCGCAAGCGGGGTTTGTGTTGCGTTGCCGCCCGCAGTCGAGGAGTATTTTATGACGATTTCGATCCCATCTGCCACCGACCATGTCGAATTGCGCGACGCCATGCGCGCGCTTTGCGCCGAGTTTGACGGAGCCTATTGGCAGGGAATCGACGAAGCCCGCGGCTATCCAGAAGACTTCGCCCATGCGCTGACCAAAGCAGGTTGGCTTGCAGCCCTCATTCCAGAAGAATATGGCGGCTCCGGCTTAGGCCTCGTTGAAGCCTCCATCATCATGGAAGAAATCAACCGGTCGGGCGGCAATTCAGGCGCGGTCCACGGCCAGATGTACAATATGTCTACTCTGCTCCGCGCGGGCTCGGACGCGCAAAAGCAGAAATACCTACCCCAGATTGCTGCGGGCGAACTGCGCCTGCAAAGCATGGCCGTCACCGAGCCGAGCACCGGCTCCGACACCACCAAACTCAAAACCCGCGCGGTAAAAAAGGGTGATACCTATATCATCAATGGCCAAAAGGTCTGGACCTCGCGCCTACAACATTCCGATTTGATGCTTGTGCTCGCGCGCACCACGCCGCTCGATGAGGTCAAAAAGAAATCTGACGGGCTGTCCGTCTTCCTCGTCAATGTCGAGCACGCGTTAAAAAACGGGATGCGGGTTCAGCCGATCCGCAATATGGTCAACCATGAAACCAATACCGTGTTCTTTGACGATCTCGAAGTCCCAGCTGAAAACCTCGTCGGCATCGAGGGCAAAGGCTTTAAGACTATTCTTGAGGGGCTGAATGCCGAGCGTGTGCTGATTGCCGCCGAATGCATCGGTGATGGGCGTTGGTTCGTCGAAAAAGCCAGCCGTTACGCGGGCGAGCGCGTGGTATTTGATCGCCCCATCGGCCAAAATCAAGGCATTCAATTCCCGATTGCCAAGGCGCATATCGATGTGGAAGCAGCCGATCTCATGCGCTTTAAGGCCGCCGCCCTGCATGATGCGCACGAGCCCTTTGGCGCTGAAGCCAATATGGCGAAACTGCTCGCGGCCGATGCAAGCTTTGCCGCCGCAAACGCCTGCATCCAAACCCATGGCGGCTTCGGTTTTGCTGTGGAATATGATGTGGAGCGAAAATTCCGCGAAACGAGGCTCTATCAAGTGGCCCCGATTTCCACCAATCTGATCCTCGCTTATATTGGCGAGCATGTGCTCGGCATGCCGCGTAGTTATTGAGGATAAAGCATGTCACGTGCGCTTGAAGGCCTGCTCGTTGTCTCGTTGGAACAGGCGGTAGCCGCCCCACTCGCCACCTGTCGCTTGGCGGACGCGGGCGCGCGAGTGATCAAAATCGAACGTCCCGAAGGCGATTTCGGGCGCGGTTATGACGATGTGGCCAAGGGCGAAAGCTCCTATTTTGTTTGGCTTAACCGAGGCAAAGAATCCATCGTCCTCGATCTGCGCCTAAAGGCAGACGCCACACTACTCGAAGCGATCATCGCCAAAGCGGATGTGCTTGTCCAAAATCTAAAGCCCGGTGCGCTGGAAAAACTCGGCTTTCAGCGTGCAAGGCTCCGGCAAGACTATCCCCGGCTCATTATCGCCTCCATCTCCGGCTTTGGCGAAGATGGTCCGTCCGCGGATCGCAAGGCCTATGATCTGCTGATCCAAGCCGAAGCAGGCCTTGCCTCCGTTACCGGCGGGCCGGAAGCCCCCGCGCGCGTTGGTGTGTCCATCGTTGATATCGCCACGGGGCTAGCGACCTATGAAGCCATCCTCGAGGCGCTCATCATCCGTGGCCGCACGGGCGAGGGTGCTGATCTTCGTCTTTCGATGTTTGACGCCACCGCAGAACTGATGACCGTACCACTCTTGCAACACGAAGGCGGCAAATCCCCCAAGCGGTTGGGCCTCGCCCATCCCTCCATCGCGCCCTATGGTGTGTTTCGCACCCGAGATGGCGTCGATATTCTGATCTCCATTCAAAGTGACCGCGAATGGGTCATCCTGGCCCGCGATGTGTTGGGTGATGTGACGCTCGCCGAAAGCCCGGATTTCGCAACCAATGTGAAACGCGTCGCCCGAAGGGCTGAAACCGATGCGGCCGTCGCCCACGTGTTCGGGCAACTCACCGCCGAGGCTTTGATCGACGCCTTGACCCGCTTTGACATCGCCTTTGGCCGCGTCAGCGATATGGCAGCGCTCTCGGCACATAAAGAGGTACGCCGCTTAACCGTCGACACCGCAAATGGCCCCATCCGCTATCCCGCGCGTGCGGGCATAGCCTTGGCAGAGGGCACTCTGCCCCGCGTCCCGGCACTTGGCGAGGACACCGAAATCATTCGTCGCGAATTTGGTGGGACCACGGCATGAGCCGTCCATTCTCGCCGCCTATCGCTCCTCTGTTTGTCCCGGGTGATAAACCCGCTTTATTGGCCAAGGCTGCCCAATCCGGCGCAGACGCCATCATCATCGATCTCGAAGATGCGGTCGCACCCGCCGCCAAGGCAGAAGCAAGAGACGCAGCGATCCGCCACGGCATTTCCAACCTTCCCGTCATCCTCCGCATCAACCCCGCCGGAACCATCTGGCATATGGACGATCTTCGAGCCCTCGCCTCAGCCGAAATCGCCGCCATCATGCTGCCAAAGGCCGAGACGGTGGAAAGCATAGCCGCCATTTTCCGTACGCTAGGCCGACCGCTGCCCCTCATCGCGCTGATCGAAAGCGCTAAAGGCCTTGGAAACCTGTCGCAAATTCTCACCGCGCCCCATGTGGCGTTAGCCGCTTTCGGCTCGCTCGATTACGCGCTCGATCTCGATTGTGCACCAGAATGGGAACCCTTGCTTGCAGCCCGCAGCGAACTCGTCTTGCGCTCGCGGCTGGCTGGCCTCCCTAGCCCCATCGATGGCGTAACCCCGACGCTAACCGATCTAGCCGCCATAGAGCACGACGCGACCCGCGCCCGCGCCCTTGGCTTTCGCGGCAAACTCGCCATTCATCCGAAGCAAATCGCGCCTATTCTCAGAGCCATGCAAGCCACATCGGCTGAAATCGCCTGGGCCGAAAAAATCCTAGCCGCGCTGGAGGGTTCAGCCGTCTTAGCCATTGATGGCGCGATGGTGGATGCACCGGTGATTGCTCGGGCCAAGAAAATTCTAGCGCTAAAGGCGACGCCATAGACGCGTGACCCGGCGTTGCAATCGAAAGCGGCGATTGAATAAACAGGCCTGCAGGAGCATAAAGAAAAGACCACACGAAAAAGGGGGCATGGAAGATGATCCTGTTTCATCGCGACTGGCGTAAAACCTGTTTGGTTGCCCTTCCTATCCTTCTCTTAAGCGCTATCCCCAGCCAATCCGCCTCGCTCCCTGCCGTCGAAGGTAAGAGCCAGATGGTTGTCTCCGCTCAACATCTTGCCGCCGAGGCAGGTCTCGACATCCTCAAGGCGGGTGGCAATGCTGTCGATGCAGCGATTGCGATGGCTTATGCCGAGGCGGTGACCAATCCCTGCTGCGGCAATATTGGAGGCGGTGGCTTTATGACACTGCATCTCAAGGATGGCAGCGATCATTTCGTTAATTTTCGTGAAAAGGCACCAGCAACTGCAAGCGCCGACATGTATCTGGAAAAAGATGGCACGTTGAAAAAAGGCGCGAGCCTTAATGGGTATCTCGCGGTAGGCGTGCCGGGAACCGTTGCGGGATTGGAACTTACCCGCGAGCGATACGGAACGCTCCCGCGTGCGCAACTCATGGTACCTGCGATGAAGCTCGCCAGAGAAGGTTTTATCCTGACACGCGGCGACACCGATATTTTGCAAAACGCGACCGCGAAATTCAAAGCCGATCCTGCACTTGCCCGTATTTTCTTGAAGCCAGACGGCACACCCTTTGAACCCGGCGACCGGCTGATCCAAACCGATTTGGCGCTTACGCTGGAAGCGATTGCCGAGAAAGGCGCGGATGCCTTCTATAAAGGCCCCATCGCGCGAAAAATCGCGGCAGCATCAGCAGCCAATGGCGGCATTCTGACCGAGGCGGATTTGGCCGCCTATGAAGCCAAAGATATGGCGCCGATCTCCTGCACCTATCGCGGTTTCACCATTGTTTCCGCCCCGCCGCCCTCCTCCGGTGGTACGACCATCTGCGAAATCCTGACCATTCTATCCGGTTACGATCTCAAACCCTTGGGCTTTCGCTCGGCCCAAAGCGTGCATCTAATGGTTGAGGCCATGCGCCACGCCTATCTGGATCGCAACACGCTATTGGGTGACCCGGATTTTGTTAAAAACCCGCTCGAAAAGCTGCTATCCCCCGATTATGCCGCCGCCATCCGCGCGAAAATCGATCCCGATAAAGCAACAAAATCGGTTGATCTCCAACCCGGTAGCGAGCCGCACGAAAAGCCCGAAACCACGCATTTCTCCGTGATCGACAAACAGGGTAACGCGGTTGCCGTTACCTACACCATCAATGGGGCCTTCGGAGCGGGCGTTATTGCCGACGATACCGGGTTTTTCTTAAACAACGAGATGGATGATTTCACCACCCGCCCGGGTCAGCCCAATCTTTTTGGCCTCGTCCAAGGCCCGCAAAACGCGATTGCACCCAGTAAGCGCCCGCTCTCCTCGATGTCGCCCACGATCGTGACCCGCGATGGCAAGCCCGTCATGGTGTTAGGCTCCCCCGGCGGCGCTCGCATCATCACGATCACGCTCGAAACCATTCTAAACCTCGTCGATTACGGCATGGAACTGCAAGAAGCTGTCGACGCGCCCCGCTTCCACCACCAATGGCTGCCCGACGAAGTCTTTGTCGAAACGCGCGGATTCTCGCCCGATACAAAGGCAAAGCTCGAAGCCATGGGCTATAAAGTGACCGAGCAAGGCCAATGGGGCGCGGTAGCGGCGATTGCCGCAGGCCAGCCAAAGCCCGAGGCCAATGCGAGTGCCGCAGTCGCCGACATGGCGCTCTCGGGCAAAATGCGGGCCGGTTTTGTGTATGGTGCCAATGATTCCCGCAGGCCTGCCGGAAAAGCCCTCGGCGAATAAACCACCTGTCCATAGATCCTTATACGGTTGGCCCCATGCCGCGAATGGGCCATCATGCCATAAATTACAAATGATTCTGTATTTTAAGGGCGGAGACCGCAAGTGAAGCAGCCTCGATCCATGCGCGTCGAGACACGAGGCCACCATGTCCGCTGAGCCCGCTATCGCTCTGTCCCCCAAAACCTGGGACGAGATCAAAACCACCACCTGCTATATGTGCGCGTGCCGCTGTGGCATTAAGGTCTATCTCAAAGATGGCACCGTCACCTATATCGACGGCAACCGCGATCACCCCGTCAATAAAGGCGTCATCTGCGGCAAAGGTGCGGCAGGCATCAAGCAGCATTATTCCCCGGGCCGTCTCTCAAAGCCTCTGATCCGCGTCGGCGAACGCGGCTCGGGCGAGTTCCGCGAGATTGAATGGGAAGAAGCGCTCCAAACCGCCACCACTTGGCTAAGCGATGTCCGCAAGTCTGATCCCAAAAAACTCGCTTTCTTCACAGGCCGCGATCAAAGCCAAGGCTTAACCGGCTGGTGGGCGACCCAATTTGGCACGCCGAATTACGCAGCCCATGGCGGCTTTTGCTCGGTTAATATGGCAGCCGCAGGCCTCTACACCTTTGGCGGTTCGTTCTGGGAATTTGGCGAGCCGGATTGGAAGCACACGAAATATTTCCTGCTCTTTGGCGTGGCCGAAGACCATGGCTCAAACCCCATCAAAGCGGGGCTTGGAAAGCTCAAAAAACGCGGCGCGAAATTCGTCTCCGTCAACCCGATCAAAACCGGCTATTCGGCAATTGCCGATGAATGGGTAGGCGTTCGTCCCGGCACCGATGGTTTGTTTGTGGGCGCCATCATCCATGAACTCTTAAATGCCGGTCAAATCGATGGCGAGTATTTAAACCGCTACACCAATTCGCCATGGCTCGTGATCGATAACAAAGGCGCTGCCGATCACGGTCTTTTTGCGCGCGATGAAAACGGCTCAACGCTCGTGTGGGATGCGCATAAAAAAGCTCCCGTTTCAACCTCCGATCACGAGGCCGCACGCGCGTTGATGGGCCGTTTCACGCTTCCCGATGGGCGTAACGTCGCAACCTCCTTCCAGCTCATCGCCGAGCGCTATCTCGCGCCAGAAAACGCGCCGGATGCCGTCACCGAGCGCTGTGGTGTACCCGCCGACACGATCCGCCGCCTCGCTGCCGAACTCGCGCATGTGGCGTTCAAAGAAACCGTCACGCTCGATGTGCCGTGGACGGATTTTACCGGTCGCCGTCATGAGAAAATGATTGGTCGTCCCGTCGCCATGCACGCCATGCGCGGTATCTCGGCGCACGCGAACGGCTTCCAAACCTGCCGCGCCATTCATTTGTTACAAATCATGCTCGGCACCATCGATACGCCGGGTGGCTTCCGCTACAAAGCGCCCTATCCGCGCCCGATCCCGCCGCATATCAAACCCACCGGCAAACCCGATCAAATCTGGCCCGGCGAGCCTTTGCCTGGTCCGCCGCTCGGCTTTGTCACGGGGCCTGAGGATTTGCTGCTCGCCGCCGACGGCACGCCGCAACGCATCGACAAAGCCTATTCATGGGACGCGCCGATTGCAGCGCATGGCATGATGCATATGGTCATCACCAACGCCGCCAAGCGCGACCCGTACGGGATCGATGTCTTGTTTATGTATATGGCGAATATGAGCTGGAATTCGGCGATGAACATCCCCGACACACTCAAATATCTCACCGCCAAAGACGAGACAACCGGCGATTACGTGATCCCGAAAATCATCTATTCGGACGCTTACGCATCCGAGATGGTGCATTATGCCGATCTCATTTTGCCGGACACCACCTATCTCGAACGCTGGGATTGCATCTCGCTCTTGGATCGCCCGATTTCGGAAGCCGATGGCCCCGCCGACTCCATTCGCCAGCCGGTTGTCGAACCCGAGCGTGATGTGCGGCCTTTCCAAACCGTGCTGCTCGATTTAGGCGCACGCCTCAAACTCCCCGGCATGACGACGCAGGAAGGGAATGCGCGTTATCCCGGCGGCTACCCTGATTACATCGTCAACCACGAACGCGCACCGGGCGTTGGCCCGCTTGCAGGCTTTCGGGGCGCGGAGGGCACGCAATCGGGCAAAGGCGCACCCAACCCGAACCAGTTGCAAGCCTATATCGATAATGGCTGCCATTGGTTCTACGAGCTGCCCGACGAGCACAAATATTTCAAGCATGTGAACAAGGGCTATCTCGACTGGGCCACCGGCTTTGGCCTCATCGGTAAGCCCGAGCCGATCATCCATCAGCTTTATTGCGAGCCCTTGCAGAAATTCCGTTTAGCGGCCGAAGGCCATGGTGCCATTCAACCGCCCGATGGCCACCGCGCCCGCATCATCGAAGCCTTTGATCCGATCCCCTTCTGGTATCCGCCGTTTGAGGGCGATAGGGTGGACGAGGCGAAGTTCCCCATGCATGCGGTAACGCAACGCCCTATGGCGATGTATCACGCTTGGGGCTCGCAAAATTCATGGCTCCGCCAAATCCTTGGTCGTAACTGGCTTTATATCGCCAAAGAACGCGCACACTCGCTTGGCATTGAAGATGGCGATTGGGTCACCGTCACCTCGCATCACGGCCAAATCAAAGGCCAAGCCAAACTGATGAATGGCGTAAACCCTGATACCGTCTGGACATGGAATGCCATCGGCAAACGCTCGGGCACATGGGGCCTTAAAAAAGACGCGCCCGAAGCCAAGCAAGGCTTCTTGCTCAACCATTTGATCTCCGAACTCTTGCCCGAGCGCGAAGGCGGCTATCGTTTCTCCAACAGCGATCCGGTCACCGGCCAAGCCGCTTGGTATGATCTGCGCGTGCGGGTTGAGAAATCGTCCGATCAATCCAATATCAGCAGCCCGCAATTCCCGACGCTCAACAACCTTGGAGTGGGTCAATGACCGCATTGCCTCAAACCACCAGCAAAAAGCTCGGCCTCGTGATCGATCTCGACACCTGCGTCGGCTGCCAAGCCTGCGCCACCTCGTGCAAAGAGTGGAATACGCAAGGCTATTCCGCACCGCTCGCGGACGAAGATACACGCGGGGCTGATCCGCATGGCCCATGGCTCAACCGCATTCATGGCTATGAGGTGGAAGACACCAACGGCAAAGACAGCCGCGTCGTGCATTTCCCGCGCTCATGCTTGCACTGCGAAACACCCGCTTGCGTTACCGTCTGCCCAACGGGTGCCTCATACAAGCGGGCAGAAGATGGCATCGTGCTGATCAATCCCGATACCTGCATCGGCTGCAAACTCTGCTCTTGGGCGTGTCCCTACGGCGCGCGCGAATATGATGTGCAAGAAGGCGTGATGAAAAAATGCACGCTCTGCGTTGACCGCATCTACAACGAGAATTTCGAACCCGAAGACCGTCAACCCGCCTGCGTTAAAGCCTGCCCAACCGGCGCGCGCCATTTCGGTGATTTGGGGGATGAAAACTCCGCCGTCTCGCAATTGGTCAAAGAACGCGGCGGCTTCGATCTGCTACCCGAGATGGGCTATAAACCCACCAACAAATATCTCCCCCCACGCGCCAAACGCGACACGCCGCAAGCGGGCATTGAAGCGCTGCCAAAGGGCGACGGTTCAGCGATGGATCGCCTGTTCAAACTGGCCGACCGTTTGCTGAGCGGAAACTAAGCCGATGAACCCCGCTTATTCCGTCATCTTCTTCACCACCGCATCGGGCGCAGGCTACGGCCTTTTAGCGCTTTTGGGGCTGACGGCCTCGTCAGTTGGCCAATCCCCCTCGCTTGCCTTCGTTCTGGTGTCGATGGTCTTAGCCCTTGCCTTGATTACGGCGGGGCTTTTGTCGTCGACCTTCCATCTCGGCCATCCCGAGCGGGCTTGGCGCGCGCTTTCGCAATGGAAAACGTCATGGCTCTCGCGAGAAGGGGTAGCCGCAATTGTAACCTATCCCTTCGCGCTGGCCTTTGGGCTTGCTTGGTCGGGCCTTTACCCCGCACCCGATGCCATCGCGCCGCTTGGCGTGATCACGGCCCTCCTGTCGCTCATCACTGTTTTTACGACGGGCAAAATCTACGCGACGCTTAAAACCATCCGCGCTTGGCACCAGCCTTTAACCGTGCCCGTGTATCTCTTTTTTGCACTCGCCTCCGGCTCCGCCTTACATCTCGCTTTATCAGCCTTTTTTACCCGCGATCCCGGCCCTGTTGCCCCCGTAGCACTTCTATCTCTCGGTACGCTCGCCGTTTTGAAATTTCTATATTGGCGCGCCATCGATCAGGCCCCGCGCGACCGCACAATGGGCGATGCCACAGGGCTTGGTGATCATGTCCGCCAATGGGAAGTGCCCCACACAACGAAAAATTTCGTGCAACGCGAAATGGGGTTCGTCGTAGCCCGCCGCCACGGTAAGCGCTTGCGCGGGCTCTTCTACATCCTTCTGCTTGTTGCCGTTCTTCTAGAGCTTTTAGCGATAACGATACCGCTCGTCTCTATTATCGCCTTCTTTATCGTCTTCATCTCGGCATGGGTGGAACGATGGCTCTTTTTCGCGCAAGGCGAACATGTCGTAACTTTGTTTTATGGTAACGCACAAGCCTAACGCCTAATTAAAGACATCCAGCGTGGCGAGTTTGAGGCCGTCGAGGACGGCCTCTTCCGCGCTACGCGGCGTAAGAGCATCGCCGATAACATGAACGGCGATGCCCGTTCCTTCTAAGGCATCCGCCAACGCATTGACGCGTTCATGTCCTTGCGACACCACCAGCGTATCGACCTCTTCCATCAGCATCGCCTCGCCAGACGTCGCATGTTGAAAATAGACCGTGCTGTCATCCGCACCAAAAAGCCGCGCATAGGGGATGATTTCGACCCCCAATTTTTGCAACCGGCCCACCATTTCATCGCGCACGTAAAACGGCAGTGACTGCCCCGCCATCACCCCTTCGGTGCAAAGCCGCACATGCCGCCCCTCGCGCGCCAATTTCTCGGCAACACCCATGCCGATCCAATCCGGCTTCCATTCCGCAATCACAACACGCCCGCCAATATTGGCTTCGCCCTTCAGCACCTGCCAAGCGGTAACGACATGGGCATCTTCCGATCCTTCAAAAGTCGGGCGGCGCGGTTGCCCACCGGTTGCGATGATCACCGCATCGGGCGCTTCCCCCTCAACCATTGCCACATCCACTGGCGCGTTGCGTTTCACCACAACACCCGCATTTTCCATCTCGCGCGCGAGATTGGTGACGATGCCGCCGAACTCCGCCCTGCCCGGCAACAGCTGCGCCAACAAAGCCTGCCCGCCTAGTTGCGGCGAAGCCTCATAGAGCGTGACCTTATGCCCACGTTCAGCCAGCACGGCAGCCGCCTTCATGCCCGCTGGACCACCGCCAACAACCATGATGGTTTGCCGTCGCGTCGTCTTGGTCTTTTTCAAGGCCAAAGTCGTCTCGCGTCCAGTCTCTGGAAACTGGATGCACGAAATCGGATAGCCTTTGTGAAAATGCCCGATACACGCCTGATTGCACGCAATGCACGCGCGGATATCATCGAGCCTGCCAGCCTTGGCTTTATTCGGCATTTCGGGATCAGCAATCAAAGCCCGCGTCATGCCGCATAAATCGGCCTGCCCGCTCGCCAACACTGTTTCCGCAATCTGCGGCTGATTGATGCGCCCGGTCACGATAACGGGCTTCGACACAATCGCTTTCACCGTCGCTGCAAAGGGTGCGACATAGGCCGTCTCATAAAACATCGGCGGCACGATATGAATGGCCCCCGATAGCGATGCCGAATTGCCCGCAATCACGTGGAAATAATCGAGTGTGCCCTCGCCATCCAAAGCCCGGCACACCTCCAGCACCTCGGACACGGCGATCGCCTCCGCATCACGCTCATCGCCGCTGA
>CANCAR010000084.1 GCA_947374125.1 Hyphomicrobiales bacterium
GCGGGAAAGACTTCAATGATGTCGCCGCGCACGCGGAAGGAACCGCGGATAAAATCACCGCCCGAGCGTTTGTATTGGAGGGCCACAAGGTCGGCGATGAGCTGGCGTTGCTCCACCACTTCTCCGACCTTTACGGCAAAGGTCATGGCGGTGTAGGTTTCAACCGAGCCGATACCGTAAATGCAGGAAACCGAGGCGACAATGATCACGTCGTCGCGTTCGAGCAGCGCCCGCGTGGCGGCGTGGCGCATCCGGTCGATCTGCTCGTTGATGGTCGATTCTTTTTCGATGAAGGTATCGGTGCGCGGTACATAGGCTTCGGGCTGGTAGTAGTCGTAATAGGAGACGAAATACTCCACCGCATTGTTGGGGAAGAAGCTTTTGAACTCGCCATAGAGCTGCGCGGCCAATGTTTTGTTGGGAGCGAGAATGAGGGCAGGGCGCTGCGTCTTCTCAATCACTTGAGCCATGGTAAAGGTTTTGCCGGAGCCGGTAACACCCAACAGCACCTGATCACGCTCATGCTCAGCTATGCCTTCGACGAGCGCTTTGATCGCCGTGGGTTGATCGCCCGCCGGTTGATATTCGGACACAATCTCGAAGCGGAGACCGCCTTCCGATTTTTCGGGACGCAGCGGACGATGGGGCACCCACTCGACCTTATCGCGAAAGCGTGGATCGCCGCCTTCAAGAAGTTCCTTTAGCGCGGTGAAAGTAGCACCCGAGCCCGTAACAGTTTCGTCGTCGAGCTCTTCTTTGTCTTTTTTGACGTTGCCTTGGCGCACGCGGCGCGGTGCTTCTTGCAGCATCGCATCCCGCGAGATGTCCTTGTCGCGAATGCGGTCGCCCCGGCGCGGGCCTTCCGGGGTTGCCTCGGCAATCCGCAGCGCTTTTTTTAGCGCAATATCCGCCATGGTGATGGACGTAGGCTGGCTGGCCTCTGCGCTGTAGGCAGCTTGGGGCGCTTCCCCGAAGCCTTCTGCTCGTCCGCTCTCAATCTGGGCGCGAGCATTAGCTTGCGATTGACGCTCTTGTGTTAAAGCAGGGTTTAATAGAGCAGCTAAATGCTCATCGAGCGGAAGAAGCTCGGGCTTCGACGCTTTGCCGGTTGTTTTAGCAGCGGATTTTTGAGATTTTGCCATTCTCCCAAAATGGGCTGAGTCAGGCTTCAGGGCAAGAGGTACTTCCATCTGCTAATTAAAATGCTTCGATAGATGACCCATCAAAAAAGGGCCCAGATTGCTCTGGACCCTTCAGATCTACTTCGAATGAATTCTTTTCGGTAAGGCTTATGCCTTAGCGCATTTACCGTCTTTCCACATCATGTGGTGCTTAACGCAGGTCTTCTCGGTCTTGTAGGTTTTGGCGAATGCGGCTGCAGGAACGAGAGCGATGCCAGCGATGATGAGGCCGGTAGCGATACGACGGATCATGATATACTCCTTCAAAAGTCTAGGTCGGTACAAAAGATAAGATCGGTGCCATGCCAAACATGACGTGAGAAAATGTTTAGCAACGTTGACCTTCACGGCTGATGGACGCTCCATTACGATCCTGTCATTGTGATGAACGCAAGATTAACATTTACTCATTTTTGGTTGGCTGATTGACATCATCAATGGCCTAGAACCGTTGCTTAAAACCCTTCTCATCATCGTTTTACAGCGGCGGAAAATCGTTGATTGAAACCGATCTTGGGTTCATTTTTACGCGAATTAATCCGATGCGGTCTTGCCCTGATGCGGGCGTGGGATTAGGGTCCGCCCGCTTTCGTTCTTTCAATGTGCCATTTCTCGGAGTCTGATAATGGGTTTTCTTGCCGATGCTTTGTCCCGCGTGCAGCCTTCCGCCACGATTGCGGTAACGCAGAAAGCCCGCGATCTGAAAGCTCAAGGTCGTGATATTATTTCGCTCTCGGTTGGTGAGCCGGATTTCGATACGCCAGACAATATCAAGAAGGCAGCAATCGACGCTATTATGCGCGGCGAGACGAAATATACGCCCGTTTCAGGCATCACGCCGCTGCGCGAGGCCGTTGTTAAGAAATTCAAGCGAGAGAATGGTCTTGATTATAAAGTCGGGCAAACGATTGTCTGCACCGGTGGTAAGCAGGTGCTTTACAACGCTTTCGTTTCGACGCTGAACAAGGGCGATGAGGTGATTATTCCAGCGCCTTATTGGGTTTCTTATCCCGATATGGTGCTTCTCTGCGGCGGCGAACCCGTCTTTGTGCCAACGACATTGGCCAAGGGGTTTAAGCTTCAGGCAGAAGACCTGGATCGTGCGATTACACCTCGCACGAAGTGGGTTATTCTCAATTCGCCTTCCAATCCTTCGGGTGCTGCCTATACGCAGGCAGAATTGAAGGCCATCACGGACGTGCTGGTTCGTCATCCGCATGTGTGGATCTTGACCGATGACATGTACGAGCATCTCACCTATGGCGACTTTGTTTTCACGACACCCGCGCAGATTGAGCCCAATCTCATGGATCGCACTTTGACCATGAACGGGGTCTCGAAATCTTATGCGATGACTGGTTGGCGTATTGGCTATGCGGCAGGTCCCGATAAGCTCATGAAGGCGATGGACATGGTGCAAGGCCAGCAGACGTCGGGTGCCTGCTCTATTTCGCAGTGGGCGGCGGTTGAAGCGCTGAATGGCCCACAGGATTTTATTTCGGTAAGTCGCAAGGCGTTCGAAGGACGCCGTGATTTGGTCGTCTCCATGCTCAATCAGGCGAGCTTGCTAGATTGCCCCACACCGGAAGGTGCTTTTTACGTTTATCCAAGCTGCGCGAAGGCGATTGGGAAGACGGCACCTTCGGGCAAGGTCATTAAAACAGATGAGGATTTTGTGACCGAGTTGCTTGAAGCGGAAGGTGTTGCCGCAGTTCACGGAACGGCGTTCGGTCTTGGTCCGAATTTCAGAATTTCCTACGCAACGTCTAATGCCATTCTCGAAGAAGCATGTGGCAAGATTCAGCGGTTTACGGCTAGTTTGCGGTGATTTGATACTGACATTGCTCCTTGGAAGCGAGCAACGGCGGTTTTACCCGTGTTCAAATGCCTACTAATCAATGCGCCCAGCGTTGGGCCTTGCTCACGAGAAAATCGCGAAATACCTGAACGCGAGCGACGTTTTTGAGCTCTTCGGCGTAAACGAGATAGCTTTCAAGCGAAGGCGTTTCCATATCATTCATGATCTGGACAAGGCCTGCTTCTTTATCGACGAGATAGTCGGGCAAGACGGCTATGCCGACTCCGCGCACAACGGCTTGCGTGAGTGCTGTGATGTTGTTCACGGTAAGGGCAGCAGGGCGGGGATTGCGGCTCTCACGCCCCATTGTGGTGAGCCAGTGCACATCCAAAAGATGCGAGGGTGTAGGGCCGCCAAAGGTAAGAATACGATGTTCTTCAAGTTCGCTAATGTCTTTAGGGGCGCCACGCCGTTTGATGTAGTCTTGCGATGCGTAGGCGTGGAAATGCACAGTGAACAGCCGGCGTTGAATAAGATCTCCCTGTGTTGGCTGCCTCAGCCAGATTGCGACATCGGCTTCGCGCATGGCGAGGTCGAGCTCTTCATCGGTCAGCAACAATTGCAGGCGGATATCTGAATAAAGGTCCAAAAATTCGCCGACGCGTGGGGTGAGCCAATTGGTGCCAAGCCCCAGCGTTGTGGTGACACGAAGATCACCGTGGGGCTTCTCGCGGCTATCCGTGAGCCTAACTCTCGCTGCTTCAAGCTTTAGCATCATCTCTTTTGCGGTACGAAAGAGATGCTCCCCCTGTTCGGTGAGGATCAGACCACGGGCATGACGGTGGAACAGCGGAACACCAAGATCGCGTTCCAAGGCGCTAACCTGGCGGCTGACCGCCGATTGGCTGATGGAGAGAACATCGCCTGCGTGGGTAAAACTGCCCGCATCCGCGGCAACATAAAAAATTCGGACCTTATCCCAGTCAATATCGGAGGATGGTGCAAAACTCGTGGAAGAGGCCATTATTCAGCTGCCTTTTGATGAACTTCGTGAGCTGCTAGCCAGCGTTCAGCTTCAAGTGCTGCCATACAACCCATACCTGCTGCCGTAACGGCTTGACGGAATACGTCGTCGGTGACGTCGCCTGCCGCATAGACGCCTTCGATCGAGGTGGCGGTCGAATCCGGTGCCGTCCAGATATACCCGCCGGGTTTCATCCGAAGCTGATCGGAAAAAACCGCGCTGGCAGGGCTATGACCAATGGCCACAAAAATCCCATCGGCAGCAATCCGGGTTACCGCGCCCGAGTTTATATCTTTGACGTCGACACCTGTGACCGAAACCGGTGTTCCGGAGCCGATAATTTCTTCTACCGTATGATTCCAAATCACGTTGATCTTTGGATGCGCAAACAAGCGGTCTTGCAGGATTTTTTCGGCTCTGAAGGATTCCCGACGGTGAATAACCGTTACTTTGGCGGCAAGGCCAGCGAGATAGAGGGCCTCTTCAACGGCCGAATTGCCGCCGCCGACGACAACGACATTTTTGCCGCGGAAGAAGAACCCATCGCAGGTAGCACATGCGGAAACGCCGAAGCCTTTGTAGGTATCCTCTGACGGTATTCCCAGCCACTTTGCTTGGGCACCCGTTGCGATGACCAGTGTGTCGCAGGTGTAGATATCGCCGCTGTCCGCTTCGAGGCGAAAAGGTCTCACGGTGAGGTCAGCGGCGGTGATCAGATCTGACACCATACGGGCGCCAACATGTTCGGCCTGCGCGCGCATTTGCTCGACGAGCCAAGGGCCCTGAACAGCTTCCGCATATCCAGGATAATTTTCTACGTCCGTGGTGATGGTAAGTTGACCACCCGGTTGAAGCCCGCTGATCAGCACGGGTAAAAGCATCGCACGCGCCGCATAGATAGCAGCCGTGTAACCAGCCGGACCCGATCCAACAATAATCAGTTTTTCGTGTTGATGGGCCATCATGCGTCCTCGTTTGATGTTGGTGATACATGTAACCTGAGATATGCAGAATGCAACCGGGGGCAGCAGGTTGTCCCATCATTTTTGCATGGGTACAACAGGTCTCATTGTGGTTTGTTTGATGATGGACTTGGATTGCTTTTTTCTTGTGACAAATCGGGGTTCAGGCTATTGCGAGAGAGAAATAATATAAAAATTTTCATCTTGCCGGAAGTTGGAAAATCGTATGACGATTGCAAAATCAGCCTATGACGAGGCCCTTACTAAGAGTCTTTCTGCCGCCCAGCGGTCTGAGAGTCCTTATCGCCATTGGATTGTATCCGATGTATTTCCGAAGGCTGCAGCTGATGCCTTGCAGGTTTTACCGTTCCCTGTCCCGGAGCTTGGTGGGATATCTGGCAAGCGGGAAGTTCATAACGCAACACGCCAATATTTTGATGTCGAAAATCGCGCTAAATATTCGGTTTGCGGGGAGATCGCGGATTTTCTGCAAACCCCTTCGACGATAACGATGTTTAACGAGGCATGTGGCGTTGATCTATCGGGTACTTATCTGCGGCTTGAATATGCGCAAGATACCAACGGTTTCTGGCTCGAGCCACATACCGATTTGGGCGTGAAGAAATTCACGATGTTGATCTATCTATCGTCCGAGCCCGGCCACGATAAGCTCGGAACCGATATCTACAGCGATAAGGACACCCATGTCGCCACTTCACCGTTTCGTGCCAATGGAGCGATGATTTTTGTTCCAGCGGATAATACTTGGCATGGGTTCGAGCCGCGCGAGATTCCGGGTGTGCGGAAATCGCTGATCCTCAATTATGTGACGCCAGAATGGCGCGCGCGAGAACAATTGGCCTTCCCTGATCAACCTGTTACGGCGTCCTGAACGGCGTATCAGCCATTGAGGGTGAGCAGGTTTAACACTGCTTGAGTAGCGCGTTTGATGTCGTCAGGGAGGCCAGTATTGGTCATCTCAGGAAAACGGCCATCAAATCTGCTGATCGCTTTTGTATCGAAGAGATGACGAATAAACGCTTCATGCCGACGGGCGTTGCCTTCAAGCGGGACTGTTGCGACGGGTTTTCCGGACGCTACAGCTTCAGAAACCATGGAAATGGAATCTTCAGTGACGATTAAGGCATCTGAAAGCGCCAGCATAGCGAAATACGGGTTTTCCCCGGTGCCATCCCAAAATCGTGCTGACGGTTGGTTTTCTGCAAATGCTTTGAAACGCGCGGAAACTTCAGGCTCTGTGCGGCGAGAGGGCGTTATGAAGAAGCTAGCCTTCGTTGTGTTCGCGAGTGTTGCCAAATCGGTTAACATTTTGTCGGCAACAGCAGCGGTAAATCGTAACGAATGGCTTCTTCCACCGAGGATCACGCTCACCAAAGGGCGACGAAGCGAGCTGAAGCGCTCCTGCCATTCGCTGCGGGCTGTTTCGAGTTTCTTATCCGTTACCCGATGAATGGCCGTATCAATCGTTAGAACATTAGGTCCATTAAGGCCGTCATGGCGCATAGAAATGACGAGATCAAAGGCCTTAGCCGCTCTTTTTGGATTTTGAATATAAATGGCGAGAGTTTTACCACCTGATGCCTTTTTGATGGCAAGGGCGAGCGCAATGGTTCGACCGCCGCATGCTACAACGACATCGGGCCATGGTGGCTCCAAACGGTCGAGCGCGGGATCCAGCCCGCGAAATGGCAGTGGACAGAGATGTCCCGGCAGAAGCGACCAAGGTTTAAGAAGGTCGATGTTTTTTTCGACAACCCGTCCACCAAGCGCTTCTGCTAGGCCCAAGACCTGACTTCTGAAACCCGCTTCGGGCAGTAACAGGGCCCAAATCAGGGGATTTTTCTTGATTTCAGGCATCAAATGCTCAATCGCCTAATTCCTGCCTGAGACGATAAGCAAAAAATTGGGTTAGTTCGACCAGCCGCTTTTCGTCATCAGCCATCGACCATTGGCGATGGTCGGTGCTCATGTGGACGGCTAAGATTTTTTGACGGCGGATTTCTTTACCACCCTGCCGAATGACAGCAATTCCTTCAAGCGTATCGGATGTTCGTGTCGATCGACGCATGATAAATGGCGTATTCACTTCAAAATCATCGCTCGCATTTTCACCAAAATAGATGGAGTGGATTTCGACAGTAAGAACGGGAAGTGATTTGATGATAGACACCGACCCTGCATAGGCATCCATCAGGGCCTGATCTTGATAAAAGGCGATCTTGTCCGCATAAGCTCCGATATTTTTGGCCCTTACGGGCTCAACATCCACCTTAATGGCCGAGTATAGGGGACCAGATGAAACGCGGCTTGCGCCCACTGTCGTGCAAGCCGAAAGCAGTAAACTCGCTGTTGAAACAACCGCAATTTTTGTTAAAAAATCGCGGCGGTTAGCGATAAAGGACATCGATGATTTCATAGCTCTTGCCTCCGCCGGGCGTGTTAACCTCGATGGCATCGCCCGTCTTCTTGCCAATCAAGGCGCGTGCAATGGGGGAGCTGATAGAAACTTTGCCGTCGCGAACATCGGCTTCGCTGTCGCCGACAATTTGGTACATTTTTTCTTCTTCCGTATCATCATCAATGAGTTTGACGGTTGCGCCGAATTTTATCGTCGCCCCTGATAATTTCGAAACGTCGATGACTTCCGCACGGCCAATCTTGTCCTCAAGCTCGGCGATCCGGCCTTCGTTCAGCGATTGCTGCTCTTTTGCGGAGTGATATTCAGCATTCTCAGAAAGATCGCCATGGGCACGTGCCTCTGCAATCGCCTGAATGATCCGAGGGCGGTCAACCTGTTGGCGTCCGCGCAGCTCTTCTTCGAGCGCCTTAAAGCCATTGGTGGTCATCGGGATCTTGTCCATGCCGGGGGTCCGTTCGAGGTTATTAAATCAGAAAGGAGCAAAGCCACATCGGGCCTAGCTCCTGAGTTATCGTCTAGCTCTTTTACGAGGCTATGGTAACCTTGCCTTCGAAATAGTCCTGAAGCGCCTTCACTTCAAGGTCGCCTGCCGAATATGCCTTTATTCCTTCGGCAGCCGCAATCGCGCCCGACAACGTGGTGTAATATGGCACTTTATGCAAGAGGGCTGTTCGGCGCAATGAGCGTGAATCGGCTAATGCCTGCTTGCCTTCGGTGGTATTGAATACGAGCTGGACGCCACCATTCTTGATGGCGTCGACAATGTGCGGGCGGCCTTCGAGGACTTTGTTGATGGCCTTGCCCTTGACGCCATTCTCTTCGAGGTAGCGCAGTGTGCCGACCGTTGCCATGATCTCGAATCCGAGTTCCGAGAGCATCCGCATCGTAGGAACTATTCGTTCTTTGTCGGCGTCACGCACCGACACGAAGACGGTGCCTTTTTTCGGAACGAGTGTTCCCGAGCCAAGCTGGCTCTTTGCAAACGCTACGCCGAAGGACCGATCAAGGCCGATAACTTCTCCGGTTGAGCGCATTTCTGGGCCAAGCACCACGTCGACGCCGGGAAAGCGTGCAAACGGGAATACGGCTTCCTTAACCGCAATATGATCATAAGGCTCAGCCTTGAGCGCAAAGGAGGCGAGGCTTTCGCCCGCCATAAGGCGCGATGCGATCTTTGCAATTGGTTTGCCTACGACTTTGGCCACGAAGGGAACCGTACGCGAGGCGCGCGGGTTCACTTCGAGCACGAAAATTGCGCCATCTTTCAAGGCATACTGAACGTTCATGAGCCCGATAACATTCAATGCGAGCGCTAATTCTTTGGTTTGGCGTTCAAGCTCTACGATCATTTCCGGCTTTAATGAATGGGGTGGCAGGGCGCAGGCGGAATCGCCAGAATGGATGCCTGCTTCCTCAATATGTTCCATGATGCCGGCAATGAAGACCTCTTTGCCGTCCGAGACGCAGTCGACGTCGATTTCAATCGCATCCGACAGATAGCGGTCGAACAGCAATGGGTTTTTGCCCAAAAGCGTGTTGATCTGACCCGTCTTGTCGTTTGGATAGCGCACTTTGATATCGTTAGGCACCAATTCGGGCAAAGTGCCGAGAAGATAGCGGTCGAAGGCCTGCTCGTCGCGCAGGATTTCCATGGCCCTACCGCCGAGAACGTATGACGGACGCACGACCAGCGGCAGCCCAAGTTCCTGTAAAACAAGGCGGGACTGCTCGACCGAATAGGCAATGCCGTTCTGCGGTTGTTTCAGGCCAAGTTTATCGAGAAGCCGTTTAAACCGGTCGCGGTCTTCGGCTAGGTCGATCATATCGGGGGATGTGCCAAGGATTGGAATACCAGCCTGCTCAAGCGCATGGGCCAGTTTTAGCGGCGTTTGCCCGCCAAACTGGACAATAGCGCCTATGAGCTGCCCCTTTGATTGTTCGAGCGTGAGGATTTCGACGACGTCCTCAACCGTTAGTGGCTCGAAATAGAGCCGATCCGATGTATCGTAATCCGTCGACACCGTCTCAGGATTGCAATTGATCATGATCGTTTCATAGCCAGCGTCCGATAGCGCGTAGCAGGCGTGGCAGCAGCAATAATCGAATTCAATGCCTTGGCCGATCCTGTTCGGACCGCCGCCTAAGATGGCAATTTTCTTGCGATCAGAGGGATGTGCTTCATTTGCGGGAATACCGTTGAAGGCCGGAGCATAGGTTGAATACATATAGGCGGTGGGCGAAGCAAATTCTGCTGCACAGGTATCGATGCGCTTATAGACCGGATGAATGCCTATCGCGCGCCGTGCTTTGGAAATGTCGGCCTCGTGCCCGCCTGTCAGCATCGCCATCCGAGAGTCCGAAAAGCCCATACTTTTCAGGCGCCGAAGCGCTTCTGGCGTTTTTGGTACCCCGAATTGACGAATTTTTGCTTCAGTATCAACGAGGTCCTTGATCTGCTCAAGGAACCACGGGTCAATCTTGCAGGATTCGTGAACCTCTTCGATGGTGAAGCCCAAGCGGAAGGCTTGGCCAACCTGCAGAATACGATCTGGGGTTGGCGTGCCAAGCGCTGCCTTCACCGCATTCCGATCATCGCCGAGGCCCAAGCCTTCTATTTCGATTTCATCAAGCCCCGATAGGCCCGTTTCAAGCGACCTTAGCGCCTTTTGTAACGATTCTTGGAAGGTTCGGCCAATGGCCATGGCTTCGCCGACCGATTTCATGGACGTAGTCAGCGTCTTTTCCGCGCCGGGGAATTTTTCGAACGCGAAACGTGGAATTTTGGTAACCACATAGTCAATGGTCGGCTCGAACGATGCCGGTGTTGCGCCGCCCGTAATATCGTTCTCGATTTCGTCGAGTGTGTAGCCCACCGCAAGTTTGGCGGCGACGCGGGCAATCGGGAAGCCGGTTGCCTTTGAGGCCAGCGCTGAGGAGCGCGATACGCGCGGGTTCATCTCGATAACAATCATGCGGCCATCGACCGGATTGACGGCGAATTGCACGTTGGAGCCGCCGGTTTCGACGCCGATCTCGCGCAAAACGGCGAGCGAGGCATCGCGCATGATTTGGTATTCTTTGTCGGTCAACGTAAGCGCCGGGGCAACTGTGATTGAATCGCCCGTGTGCACGCCCATGGGATCGATGTTCTCAATCGAGCAGATGATAATGCAATTATCCGCTTTGTCGCGGACGACTTCCATCTCATACTCTTTCCAGCCGAGAACGCTTTCCTCAACCAACACCTCATTGGTAGGGGATGCATCAAAACCGCGTTCAATAATCTCGATAAATTCCGCCTTGTTATAGGCGATGCCGCCGCCGGTACCGCCCATGGTGAAGGAGGGGCGAATAATCGCGGGCAGGCCGATGTCGGTGAGTGCTTCTAGTGCTTGCGGTAGCGTTTTGACGTGGTGCGAGCGGGGCGTATCAAGCCCGATCTTTGTCATTGCATTACGGAACAGCTCACGGTCTTCGGCCTTATCAATCGCCTCCGCCGTCGCGCCTATCATCTCGACATTGTATTTCTCTAAGATGCCCATTTTTTTGAGAGAAAGGGCGCAATTGAGTGCCGTTTGCCCGCCCATGGTGGGGAGAAGCGCGTCGGGGCGCTCTTTTTCTATAATTTTGGCGACGATTTCCGGCGTAATCGGCTCGACATAGGTGCGGTGCGCCATATCCGGATCGGTCATGATGGTGGCCGGGTTCGAATTGACCAGAATGACGCGGTACCCTTCCTCTTTCAGCGCCTTTACCGCTTGCGTGCCCGAATAATCGAACTCGCAGGCCTGTCCGATAACGATAGGGCCTGCGCCAATAATCAGAATGGAGGAAATATCAGTGCGCTTTGGCATGGTGCTCGTTCACTCGCCTTCAACTACCGTGGCACGGAGAACATCAAACCGCGCACATAAAAAAAGGCCGCGCCTTTTGGCCGATCAAAAGGCCAACGCGCGTCCCTCACCGGACATATTGTGAGGCAGACCTCTCCGCCGAAACGGTTAGCC
>CANCAR010000085.1 GCA_947374125.1 Hyphomicrobiales bacterium
CGAGGTTGTGCCGCGAACGATCGAATCATCGATCAGGATGATCCGCTTTCCCTCAACCACCGCGCGGTTGGCGGAGTGTTTCATCCGCACGCCAAGTTCGCGAATAGATTGCGTCGGTTGAATGAAGGTACGCCCAACATAATGGTTACGGATAATGCCGAGTTCGTAAGGAATGCCTGCGGCCTGCGCATAGCCTAAGGCCGCAGGTACGCCTGAATCGGGCACCGGGATAACAACATCTGCATCAATGCCGCTCTCGGACGCCAATTGCGCCCCCATCGCTTTGCGCACCGCATAGACCGATTTGCCATGTACGATGGAATCGGGACGAGCAAAATAGACATATTCGAAAATACAGGGGCGGGCGGAAAGAACACCAAACGGCTTGATCGATTCAATGCCCGTTTCGCTGATGATCACCACTTCGCCATTCTCAATGTCGCGAACAAAGCGGGCGCCGATGATATCTAGGGCGCAGGTCTCGGAGGCGAGAATGTAACAGCCATCGAGTTCACCTAAGACCAAGGGACGGATACCAAGCGGATCGCGCGCGCCAACCAGTTTTTTATTGGTGAGACCTACGAAGGAATAGGCTCCTTCCAGTTCCTTAATCGCGTCGATAAACCGATCGACAAATTTAGGCCGCGTGCTGCGGGCGACCAGATGGAGGACGACTTCGGTGTCGCTCGTCGACTGGTAGATCGCGCCAGACCGGATTAGTTGACGACGAAGCGTGATGCCGTTGGTGATGTTACCATTGTGCGCTACCGCAAATCCGCCACCATCCAGCTCGGCAAAGAGCGGCTGAACATTGCGCAGAATGGTTTCGCCAGTCGTCGAATAGCGCGTGTGGCCTACGGCTGAATTGCCTCTTAGGCGCTCAATCACGGACCGCTCAGAAAAATTGTCACCAACCAGACCCATTCGGCGTTCGGAATGGAAGCGTTTGCCGTCGAAGCTCACAATACCTGCTGCTTCTTGGCCGCGGTGCTGAAGCGCATGTAGCCCTAAAGCCGTAATCGCGGCTGATTCGGGATGACCGAATATGCCGAACACGCCGCATTCTTCTTTCAGGCGATCCGCATCGAGATCGAAATCATCATCCGTCATGGCACATACCCCGACTGTTACGGTGGACATATGCGCTTGTCCGGCCGTGATTTCAATCGAAACGCGTCCTTCTTCAACAGAAGTTAGCTTAGGGTGTCTTTGGTGGGGTAGACGTGTCGCTTGGCGTGCCGTTTGCGGGATCGGAACCCGATGCTTTTGCTTTTAGCTTATCGAGAAAAGCGGGGTCGGCCGGCAAAAGGCCGATAATTTGATCGCCTGATTCTTTTAATAGGGGGCGCAATTTCGCGTCCCGAATCCAATCCGGATATTGTTTTTCGCCCACGAGTTTGTCGAAAAACAGAAACGCGATGGCAGCAATCAAGAACCCGCGGGCGGCGCCGAACAAAAATCCGAGCGTACGGTCCAGCGTGCCGATGCTTGAATCAAGGATTAGATCGGAAACCTTCACGGTGATCATGGTGGCAAGGACCAGTACGCCTAAAAAGATAATGGCAATCGCGGCGGCAAGTGCCACCTGGCGGTTGGCGATATGAGGCTCCAAATAGACGAGCAGTTTGGGGTGTAAAAGATAGGCCGCCACGGCGGCCGCCACCCATGAACCGATGGCCAAAACCTCACGGGCAAAGCCACGAACCGACGCAAGAAGGCCGGAAATGAGAATAATGCCGATGACCATAAGATCGAGAAGGCTGACCGGTAGATTGCTCATGAAACTTGGTTCCGTCTTTGATCGAAAGGGTCTTAAATCGGTTGAGGTCTTAAACTTAGCTATAAAGAGTAGCCGCTTATAATCGTTGGAGGCTCAGCCGTCACGTCCCATTGATTGCCTATGCTTGCTTAACGCGCCGTGCTCCACTGAGAATTGCAGCGACAAGATCGGCGACATCGCCCATGGCGTGTGTGTCGAGGCTTGTTTTGCCAACTGCCTCAAGGCCCGCGCGGGGAATGACGGCAGACGCAAATCCGAGCTTGGCTGATTCTTTTAACCGAGCCGCGATTTGGCCAATGGGGCGCAAGGCTCCGGTTAAGCCAATCTCGCCCATAAACACACGATCCGCTGGCAAGGCTTGACCTGAAAACGAAGAAACGAGTGCTGCAGCGGCAGCTAAATCAGCGGCAGGTTCATTGACTTTCAACCCGCCTGCCACATTGAGATAGACATCGTGCTGGCCTAGTTTCAGCCCGCCATGCGCTTCTAGTACAGCGATGACCATAGAGAGGCGGCTTGGATCCCACCCCACAACCGCTCGCCTTGGCGTGCCGAGCGAGGAAGGGGCGACGAGCGCTTGGAATTCCAAGAGCATCGGGCGCGTGCCCTCCATCCCTGCAAAAACGGCGGTGCCAGCGGACGTTGTATCGCGGCCTTCCAAGAACAATGCAGAAGGGTTGGGGACTTGCTTCAAGCCCAAGCCGGTCATCTCGAAGACGCCGATTTCATCGGTTGGACCGAAACGGTTTTTGGCGGCGCGAAGAATTCGAAAGTGATGCGCGCCATCTCCTTCAAAGGAAGCCACCGCATCGACCATGTGTTCGACCACGCGTGGGCCTGCGATTTGGCCATCTTTGGTCACATGACCAACGAGGATCACGCTCGCCCCGCTTGTTTTGGCGTAGCGGATCAAGGCTTGGGCCGAACCACGCACCTGCGTGACGGTGCCGGGTGCGGATTCCACCCCCTCCGACCACATGGTTTGGATCGAGTCGATGATCACAAGGGAAGGGGCGGGGCCTTTTGAAAGGGTAGCTATAATGTCTTCAACATTGGTTTCGGCGGCAAGCTCCACAGGCGCTTTGGCAAGCCCCAATCGATCCGCCCGAAGACGCACCTGCCCCGTCGCCTCTTCGCCCGAGATATAAACGACGCGCTCGCCCATCAGCGCCAAGGCGGCGGAGGCTTGCATCAAAAGTGTTGATTTACCGATACCCGGATCGCCACCTAAGAGGATCACCGAGCCGGGCACAAAACCGCCGCCTGTGACGCGATCAAGTTCCTCAATGCCACTTGGCACGCGAGGCGCTTCGGGTGCTTCGCCGACCAAGCCTTCAAGCTCAAAAATGCGACCTTTCTTGCCCCGTGCTGCACTGATGCCACCTGGAAGCGGGGCAACGGCTGCTTCTTCTGCAACCGTGCTCCAACTGCCGCAGGCGTCGCATCGTCCTTGCCATCGCGCATAGACCGCGCCGCAATTTTGGCAGGCAAAGCTTTGAACCCGTTTGGCCATTCTTGATCCAATTAGTCGATAACGTGCCGATCGAAGCGATTCCCCAAGGACACAAGCACGTCATAGCCGATGGTGCCCGCGCTGTCGCCTACTGCATCAATGGAGAGCTCATCACCGATAATGGTGGCCATCGCACCACGTTGGACGGCTTCTGGCTTGGCGTCGGTGACGTCGACGATCAGGAGATCCATCGAAAGCCGTCCGAGGATCGGGCATAGATTGCCGCCGATAAGGACATAACCGCCCGCTTTGTCGTCGCGGCGTTCCGCACCCCGCATCAACCCATCCGCATAGCCAATCGAGAGGGTCGCGAGCTTGGTTGGACGCGTGGCGGTGTATAGCCCACCATAGCCAAGTTTTTCACCTGCGTTTATGCCGCGAACCTGAATAATTGGGGCCTCAAGACGAATGACTTGCTCCATCGGATTGGCCTTAGCCGACCAGAGCGGATGTCCGCCATAGAGCGCGTAGCCGGGGCGCAAGAGATCGTAGTATTGTCCAGCGCAATTGAATATTCCGGATGAATTACAGAGACTTGCACGGGTTTGTTTAAACAATGCTCGCAAATCAAGAAAGGCGTCGCATTGTCGGCGTGTAACCGGTGAGTCCTCGATTTCCGCCTCGACCAAATGCGTCATGACAAGGCTGACGGTAAAGCCAAGTGTATGGTTGGTAATGGCGTCCGAGATGTCTGGGGCACTTGAAGGCGAGAGGCCAAGGCGGTTAAGGCCCGTGTCGAAATGCAAGGTCGCCGGAGGCGATGATGTATTTCGCGCCGTAAAATGACGCCAATCGTCAATCTCGGGCTGGGATCCCAATACCGGGCTTAGCTGATGGGTCAGATAGGCGGGGCCGGTCTCCGGCAAAAACCCGTTTAGGACAAATATCTCGGTATTTGGCGCACTCTTTCGGGTGCGTATTGCCTCAGAAAGATGGGCGACGAAGAAATGTCGACAGCCTTCTTCGAGAAGGGCTGGCACGACGGTTTCAATGCCAAGGCCATAGGCGTTGGCTTTGACGACGGCTCCGGTTGAGGCATTGCCGACTTTGTTGGCCAACCGACGCCAATTACGCCGAATAGCGCCCCGATCAATGGTCAAAAGGCCGCCATGACGTTGAGAATGGATTGGCTCAGACGCCGGAGCGTTCATGCGGTTACATCCGTTCCGGCAACCGGTCTTCCGTGACGAGATTGGAGAAGCGTGTGACTTCTGCATCGAACTGCATCACCACGGTGCCTGTTGGTCCATGGCGTTGCTTGCCGATGATGACTTCGGCGCGGCCGTGAATTTGTTCCATCTCGTTCTGCCATTTGAAATATTCCTCGGTGCCCATCTTCGGCTCCTTGTTTTTGAGGTAATATTCTTCACGGAACACGAAGAGCACGATATCGGCGTCCTGCTCGATGGAACCCGATTCGCGAAGGTCGGAGAGCTGCGGGCGCTTATCGTCGCGCTGTTCGACCTGACGCGAGAGCTGGGAGAGGGCAACGATCGGAACGCTTAGTTCCTTAGCGAGCGCTTTGAGTCCGGTCGTAATTTCGGTGAGCTCTTGGACGCGGTTGTCGCTCTTTTTCGATGAGCCGGAGAGCAGCTGTAAATAGTCGACGACCAAGACATCCAAGCCCTTTTGCCGCTTGAGGCGACGGGCGCGGGCGGTTAACTGGGCAATCGAGATACCGCCCGTCTGGTCGATATAGAATGGAATGCGTTCCATTTCACGCGCAGCATCGGCGATTTTCATGAATTCGTTTTCTTGAATTTCGCCACGCCGGATTTTGTAGGACGGCACGCCCGATTGCTCAGCGATGATACGAGTGGCGAGCTGTTCGGCCGACATTTCGAGCGAGAAGAAACCAACGACCCCGCCATCCAACCGCTTAATGGTACCGTCGGGGTTTTTATCGTGCGAGTAGGCGCGGGCAATGTTGAAGGCGATATTGGTGGCCAGCGCCGTTTTGCCCATGCCGGGACGGCCTGCCACGATGATCAAATCGGAGGATTGCAAGCCGCCGAGCATCCGGTCGAGATCGGACATGCCGGTTGAAATGCCCGATAATTTGCGGTCGCGCTTATAGGCTTCGGCTGCCAAATCAACCGCCGTCTTAAGCGCGGCGGAAAAGCTTTGAAAGCCACCATCGTAGCGACCTGATTCGGCGAGCTCGTAGAGACGGCGCTCGGCTTCCTCAATCTGCTTTCTCGGATGGTCATCGACGGGTGCATCGAACGCCACATTGACCATGTCCTCGCCAATGGTGATCAGTTGTCGGCGCATGGCGAGATCATAGATCGTGCGGCCATAGGCTTCGGCATTGATGACGGTGGTTGCTTCAGCTGCCATTCGGGCAAGATATTGCGGAACCGTCATGCCGCCCAAATCCTGATCGCCGACGAAGGATTTTAGCGTCACGGGGGTGGCAAGCTTACCAGCACGAATCAGGGATTGGGTAATGTCGTAAATGCGGCGGTGAATTTCTTCGGCAAAATGACTGGCTTCAAGAAAGTCTGAGATACGGAAATAGGCATCATTATTGACGAGAATGGCCCCAAGCAATGCCTGCTCGGCCTCCACATTGTGGGGCGGAACGCGGTAGGACGTTTCAATTTCTTGAAGGCGGGCGAGGGATTGTGCGAGAGCCATGATCAATTCCAATGTTGAACAATCAGGCTTAACCGGAAGCGCTGACTGATTCGGAATTCATTTTAACCGATGCCCGTTATCCACGCTGCTCACAGCCTGAAATTAATTCAATTTCATCGCTTGACAGAAAATCGCTTGCAACATGAAAAAAGGCCCGGCGCTATGCCGGGCCTTGATGGTTAGGAAATTGGGTACGATTATTCGTCGCCGCCTGCTTCGGCCAATGCGGCGCCTACCTCTAGTCCGAGATCGTCAAGATTGAGTTCTTCGCGAACAACCGCGCTTTCGCCACGCGACTGACGCTCAGCCTCTTCTGGGCTGCGTGCAACATTGATGTGGATCTTTACATCGACTTCTGGGTGCAGGTTGACGGGAATGGAGTGCATACCAATCGTCTTGATCGGGGTATTTAGAACAACCTGATTACGGTCGATGGAGAAGCCGCCTGCGGTAACGGCTTCGGCAATGTCACGCGTTGCGACCGAACCGTAAAGCTGACCCATTTCGCCGGCCTGACGGATGATGACGAAGGCCTGACCATCGAGCTTCTCGGCAACTGCCATCGCCTCGGATTTAAGGGCGAGATTGCGGGTTTCAAGCTGTGCGCGCTGCGTCTCGAAATGCTCGAGATTGGCTTTGGTTGCGCGCAAGGCCTTGTTGCGCGGCAACAGGAAATTGCGGGCGTAACCGTCTTTAACGCGAACGACTTCGCCCATTTGGCCGAGGTTAGGAACGCGTTCGAGTAAAACAACTTGCATGATAGTCTCCTTGGTTTTTCTTGTTTTAAGGTTTTGGAAGAGTGGGGTTTGGAAAGCGGGTACGGAAATTGATCCAGATATCGGCAACGCCTAGGGCTGAAAAACCGAGGACGGGCCAACCGGGTAACAGAATGAAAACGCTGTAGATCATGGCCAAAATGGCGCGGCGCGATTTAATCGGGCGGGTGATCATATGCAGCACGGCTAAGCCCTGTAGGCAGAATCCAACCAATAAGGCTGCTAATCCGATGCGACCAAAGAGGCCCGCAAATTCGGAAGCTATTGCGGTGAGAAGTAAGCAAAGCAACAAAAGGGGTAGCGCGATTTTGGGCAGCGCAAGCGTGGCAAGATCAGGCCACGGACGTGGAAGGCGTCCGGATGCCTTCACAATGCGGGCTCCCAAATAAAGCAGCCCAACCGACAAGATGGTGCTGATCGCAGCACTGAGAGGGGCGGCGAGAAGCGCCATGAACTGCGCGATTGCGAAGATCGAAGCAGCGCGGTCTGCACCCTCTAAGTGTCCAAAGAGCGTGGGTTCCAGCGTCATAATATCGCTAATGACGCCTTCGAAAGACTTGATGAAGGATGGATAATCGGTCGCCAGCATTAAGGCGCCCGCACAAGTGAGCCCAACGGTGATGGCGATGTTCCAGAGGAGCAATCGCCCAATCGGATACCACTCGGCGCTGGCTTCATCCTCGCCCTCAGCGACGGGACGCGCTAGCAGGGCGAGATAGCCAATGAACCAGGAGGGCAGGCTGATCGAGATGGCATGGATGGCCCCAGCTAAGGGCGAAAACACCAAGCTCGTTAAAGCAAATGCAACGGCCGCAGCCATAAGGCCTGCCTGATAGGTAAAGCCAAGCGTTGCGATTAAAATCGGAAGGGGTGCTGCGAGATAAAGCGGGAAGGCCAGCGGCGAGGCTGATGCAATAACAGCAAACAACAGTGCCGAAACGGCACCTGATCCTGCTCCGAAGAGGAGATTCTTTAGGTTCATGTCGAGCTGTCCCGCAATCCCGTTCTAGGGGCGGTTAGAGGCAGAAATCCGCCCCAACCAATCCGAATTTTAATGTATTCGGATGACGAAATATCTCCCCGGAATTTAAAAAACGCCGGGGAGAAGGATTATTAAAACGATTAAGCGATCACGTAAGGCAAGAGGCCTAAGAAGCGGGCGCGCTTGATCGCCTGAGCGAGTTCGCGTTGCTTCTTGGCCGATACGGCCGTGATGCGGGAAGGAACGATCTTGCCGCGCTCAGAAATGTAGCGCGAGAGCAGACGGGTGTCCTTGTAGTCGATCTTCGGTGCATTCGGACCCGTGAAAGGGCACGACTTGCGGCGACGATAGAAAGGACGGCGTGGAGCGCCGCTTGAGCCAGTGGATTCAACAGACGACATCAGTAGCTCTCCTCTTCACCAGCTGCATCACGAGGCGGGCGGGGAGCGCGACCCGCGCCGCCACCATATCCACCACCAGCGCCGCCGAAGCGACCGCCGCCACCGCCACCGCCGAAGCCGCGGCCGCCGCTTGGGCGATCACCACGGTCATCATCGCGATCACGCTTTTGCAGCATGGCCGATGGGGCTTCTTCCAATTCCTCGACCTTAATGGTCAAAGAACGAATGACGTCTTCGCTGATGGCTTCAAGTCGTTCAACTTCGTTGACCGCCTGATGCGGGGCATCGATGTTCAAAAGCGTGAAATGCGCCTTACGGTTCTTCTTGATGCGGAAGGCGAGCGTCTTGACGCCCCAATATTCCGTCTTGGTGATTTTGCCGCCATTGGCTTCAATCACGCCTTTGTACTGCTCGTTAATGGTATCGACCTGTTGTGACGTCACGTCTTGACGCACAAGGATCACGTGCTCGTATAGAGCCATGAACTTGACCTTTCCTGTTGCGCGGCCTTTTGGCGCCAAGCCCTCCGAGCCTAAAGGAAAGGCCCGAAACGGAAGGTATCGAAGGCGGAGACAAGGGAAATGATTGATCC
The DNA here is from genome assembly GCA_947374125.1 of Hyphomicrobiales bacterium. Classification (GTDB taxonomy): domain Bacteria; phylum Pseudomonadota; class Alphaproteobacteria; order Rhizobiales; family Beijerinckiaceae; genus CAIUPE01. Next base: position 8,685 of record CANCAR010000085.1, read on the forward strand.
AACAATCCATCCAGCGAACCGGACTTTCCTTTCAGCCACCGGCCAAACGACCGCATGAAGTGCTGGTCCATAGAGGCAAAGGGCGAGAATTGCAAGCGCGCTTAGGCTGAATTCCAGACGTTGAAGATCAATAACCCGTTTAATCCGACAATAACGATGGCGATGGCCGCTGCTAGGCTTGTGAGCCATAAGGGGGAAGAAAGTTCTCCCATTCGGTTTTTTTGAGCAGTGAAAACAACAAGGGGGATCACAGCAAAAGGCAATTGCAGGCTCAAGACAACTTGGCTCAAGACCAACAGCGCGGTTGCTCCCGCGTCGCCATGGTAGATGGCGACCCATGCGGCGGGCACAACCGCGATCAGGCGAGTGCCAAGACGCCGCACAACAGGGGGGAGGCGGAGCCCTAAAAAACCCTCCATCACGATCTGACCAGCAAGCGTTGCGGTAACGGTTGCATTTAATCCGCAGGCGATGAGGGCGACCGCAAACAAAGTTGGCGCGAGGTGGCTGCCGAGTAGAGGCTCTAGCAAAGCATGCGCTTCGGATAGTTCAGCAATGTCGGTGCGCCCAGCGGCATGGAAGCTTGCGGCTGCCAACACCAAGATCGCAGCATTGATCACAAAGGCAAAGCAAAGCGCCAGCGTTGAATCAAACGTCGCATAGGTCAGGCTTTCGCGTTTCTCCGCGTCCTTAGTGCCCAAAGGTCGGGTCTGCACGATGCTCGAATGAAGATAGAGATTATGCGGCATCACGGTAGCGCCAAGAATACCCAAAGCGAGATAGAGCATATCCGGATTGGAGATAATGGTTGTTGTGGGGATTAGATTGGGAAAAACGGCACTCCAATCGGGATGAGCGAGGACGATCTCGACGGCAAAACAAACCGCAATGACGGCCAAAATTGAAATTATAACGGCCTCAATCGCCCGAAAGCCGAACCGTTGAAGGCTAATTAGTAAAAGCGCATCAAGCGTCGTGACAGCAATCCCGAATGGAAGAGACCAGCCGAAAAGCAATTGTAAGCCGATGGCGGTTCCGATCACTTCAGCGATATCGGTGGCGATAATCGCCAGCTCTGCCATGATCCAAAGCATAAAGCTGACCGGTCGCGGAAAGGCTTCTCGGCAGAGCTCGGCAAGGTCGCGGCCTGTGGCCACCGCCAAGCGTGCCGCGAGCGATTGTAGGACAATCGCCATCAGGCTTGACATCAGAACCACCGATAAGAGCGTGTAGCCGTAGCGTGAGCCACCCGCCAGCGACGTTGCCCAATTACCGGGGTCCATATAGCCAACGGCTACCAAATAGCCCGGGCCAAAAAAGGCCAGCGCGCGACGCCATACGGGCCAATCGCGATTAACCCGCACGCCGCCATGCCGGAGCTCATCTGATCTTTCGGGACGGTTCAATTTTGAAAACATCTCAAGCAATATCTAAGAATATCAGTGCGATTGGAAGGGAGATATTTTAACTTTTCGAGAAATTGGGCAAGGCGATTGAAAAGTCGATCTTTTGCGGCCATTGTGTCGCCGCGCTCAGGCGCCGAACCCATCACTGGACCAGAAAGACTGGACTGACATCATGACCGACCGCGTATTCGACAAGTCGAAACTCCCGAGCCGCTATGTAACCGAAGGTCCGGCGCGTGCGCCGCATCGGTCGTATTATTACGCGATGGGCCTTACCCGGAAAGAAATGAGCCGCCCCTTTGTCGGCGTGGCTTCTTGCTGGAATGAGGCGGCTCCGTGCAACAACACGCTGATGCATCAGGCGCAGTTCGTAAAGCGCGGAGTGGACGCCGCTGGCGGAACCCCGCGTGAATTTGTGACCATTACCGTTACCGACGGTATCGCAATGGGCCACCAGGGCATGAAGTCTTCGCTCGTTTCGCGCGAGGTGATTGCCGATTCGGTCGAATTGACGATGCGCGGGCATTCCTATGACGCAATTGTCGGTTTGGCGGGTTGCGATAAATCCCTGCCAGGCATGATGATGGCCATGGTGCGGTTGAACGTGCCATCGATCTTTATTTACGGTGGCTCGATTCTTCCGGGCACCTTTAAGGGGCGCCCCGTGACCGTTCAGGACGTGTTTGAAGCCGTTGGCAAACACTCCGTTGGCGCGATGTCAGAAGAAGATTTGTATGAACTTGAAGCAGCTGCCTGCCCATCGTCTGGTGCATGTGGCGCTCAGTTTACCGCCAATACGATGGCAACGGTTTCTGAGGCGATTGGTCTGGCGTTACCCTATTCAGCGGGTGCGCCAGCGCCATACGAGATCCGCGAGCAGTTCTGCCGCACGGCAGGTGAGATGATCATGGATCTCATCGCCAAGAATATTCGTCCGCGCGATATTGTGACCCGCAAGGCGCTCGAAAATGCAGCCACCGTGGTTGCTGCATCCGGCGGATCGACGAATGCGGCGCTTCATCTGCCTGCCATTGCACATGAATGTGGCATCGATTTCGATCTGTTCGACGTAGCCGAAATTTTCAAAAAGACGCCTTATATCGCCGATTTGAAGCCAGGTGGCCGCTATGTGGCCAAAGACATGTTCGAGGTCGGCGGTATTCCGCTTCTCATGAAGACCTTGCTCGACAACGGCTTCCTGCATGGCGATTACATGACCGTGACGGG
>CANCAR010000086.1 GCA_947374125.1 Hyphomicrobiales bacterium
GGCAGTACCACAACGCTCAATCATTGAAGGTAAATCGGATCGTGAACATGTCCGCGAGGTACTTTCGTCGACCGGTTAGCCGTCTATTTTAATCCTATTATTTGGGTTGAATAAGAGCTTGAAAATAACGAATCTGGCTATGATTTGAAGGTTGACAATTGGAATTTCGTAAAGTTAGCATGTTGGCATAATGAGATGTGTGGGTTTATTTGGATTATTTATAATTCAAAGTAGAGCCGCTATTGAGATGGTCTAGAAAACAAATATTGCCGACCAAATTAAGGTGCTGCGCAGACAGACTACATCGGGAGGCATTATGAATCTACGTAGTTTAAAAGATATGGCGCGTTCGCGCGATACAAAACTTGGTAGTTTTGTTGTTGAGTTTGCGACGCCCGGCATCGGGCATATTTTCAAAGCATCGGGCTGTGACTTTGTTTTATTTGATATGGAGCATTCTGGCTTCAGCATAGAGACAGTAAAGCAAAGCATTCGTTATTTTGAAGCCGCAGATGTACGAATGATTGTCCGCGTTCCTTCGAAGGATTATGATCACATTGCGCGTGTTTGTGACATGGGCGCTGAAGGTATCATGGTGCCGATGGTGAACAATGCCGAGGAGGCACGCCATATTCTCGACAGCATTAAATATTTTCCGGATGGCAAGCGCGGCGTTGCCCTAGGCGTTGCGCATGACAACTACCGCAACGAGGGAACGGTTGCAGAAAGACTTGCTGCAGCCAATCAAAGGACAACATTATTCTGCCAAATCGAGACATCAGATGGTGTTGATAACGCAGAAGAAATTGCGGCACTCGATGGAGTCGATTGCTTATGGGTAGGTCATTTTGATCTGTCTGTATCTCTGGGTATCCCGGGTGATTTTGGCAATAAGATTTTCACGGATGCGATCGCGAAGGTTGCGGCTGCTACACAGAGGCATGGTAAGGCATTAGGCCGTTTGGTGCCGAATGTGGAAACAGGCATTGACTATAATAAAATTGGTTTCGATTTTATCTGCTATTCTGGTGATGTTTGGATGTTGCAAGCAGCTCTTTCAGAAGCAGTTGGTAAATTGCGAGCCGCTTGCATCTCAAAATAAATAGGGTGGACTACATGAATACTCCTTTTCGTATCGCACTTTCGGGCGATTTCAAAAAGTCAGACGGTTCGCCCACCTTTCGCGATTTTGATTTAACACCGCTTCTTACCGCACCTCATATCGAGGTGGTGTATCTCGATCCAACGCCGGTCATTCGGGCGGATCAAATTGAACATATTGATGTTCTTATCCTCCTTGTTCCGCACTTTAATTCGACCAGCATTCATCCAAACGGTCGGCTTGCTGCTGTGGCACGGTTTGGTGTCGGCTATGATAGTGTTGATGTTGATGCGTGTACCAAAGCTGACATCGCTTTGGTGATTACGCCCGACGGTGTTCGTCGCCCCGTCGCCGTTTCCATTCTCACCTTTATTTTGGCTCTTACGGGTAAGCTGATGGTAAAGGACCAGTTGACCCGCGAGGGACCAAGTGGCTTTAACCGCCGTGGCGACCACATGGGCGTTGGGCTGGTAGGGAAGACTCTTGGTTCGATTGGTATTGGCAATATCGGTGCTGAAATGGTCCGCATGTGCAAACCGTTAGACATGCGCTTTATCGCCCATGATCCGTATGCTGACCCCAAAATTGCGGCTGAACTTGGCATCGAGCTGGTTGCGCTTGAACACCTTTTTCGTCAGTCGGATATTTTGACGGTGAACTGCCCCTATACTCCGCAGACGAAGCATCTCGTTAATGCCGAGCGTCTGGCCCTCATGAAGCCCACGGCCTATTTCATCAACACCGCACGTGGTCCAATCGTTGATCAAGCTGCACTGACGAAAGTGCTTCAGGAGAAAAAGATTGCTGGAGCGGGGCTGGATGTCTTCGAAGTTGAACCGCCCGCAACAGATGATCCAATTCTCAAGCTCGATAATGTGATTTTGTCACCTCATGCGCTTTGCTGGACAGACCAATGTTTTGCTGGAAACGGGCTAGCGGATGTCCGCGCTGCACTTGATATCCAGAAGGGCATTGTCCCGCGCGGAATTGTCAATCGTGGGGTGATCGACGCGCCTCGGTTCAAGGCCAGATTAGAGGGATATGCCAGCCGATTGACCTAATCGGTATGGCACATAGATCAGCCTGTCGCTCTCGGGGGACGTCTGAGTGAAGAAGGGCGAATACAAAAAGTATTCGTTTTTATAAATAGGGGAGGATTAGTCATGAATCTTGTTAAGAGACTTGGCTTGTCAGCAGTGGGCGCACTGATTGCGGCCACTGCTGTGTCAGCCGCATGGGCAGAAAGCGCCGCAGAACGTGCTGTCAAGGAAGCCCAGAAATATAAGGGCCAAACGATTACGATCGTTTGGGAGGCCGGTCTTCAATCGCTTGACCCGCTTAATTTTTCCGGCCCGTTATGGGAAAAACTGACCGGCATGAAGGTGAAGGTCATCGAAGTTCAGACTGCTGAAATGTTCACTAAAATAATGCAGGAATACCGTGCGGGAACAGGCGCATATGACGCCCTTAACGTGATGCCATCTTGGATGCCTGATCTGGCCAATGCAGGAGCGTTAGAGCCGCTTGATGCTTATGTCGACAAATACGGCTATAAGGATGAGTTCCAGAAAATAGCGCCGATTTATCGTGACAATTGGGCAAAGGCCAATGGCAAGATTTATGGCTTACCTGATGATGGTGACGTCTTCATCATGTATTTCCGGAAGGACATATTTGAAGATCAAAAGGTAAAGGACGCCTTTAAAGCAAAGGCGGGCCGTGATCTTACTGTTCCTAAGACATGGAAAGAATTTGGAGAGACGGGCGCTGCGCTGACTGAAATTCTGAAGCCACAAAATGTTTATGGCGCCGCCTTCTTCCGCCAGCCTCCCTATACCATGTTCATGTTTCAAGAACGTTTCCGCAATGAAGGCGGCAAGTTCTTTGATGGGGGTTCGATGAAAGCCACCATCAACAGCGATATCGGCATAAAGGTGCTCACTGATATGCGCAATGAGAACAAGTTCATGCCACCAGGTGTTGAACAGTGGGGCTTCGTTGAGAATCTTGCAGCCTTCATGGCGGGTCAAACGGCCATGACGATTTCATGGCCGCCTTATGGGCGCTGGGCTGCGGGATATGGAACCGATGACAAGGCATTGAATTGGGTGCCGAAGTCGACCGTTGGCGGCAAAGTGGGTTATGCCTTGCCACCGGGTGGACATCCTGAACTGGCCGCAGGCTTCGACCTTTCCATCGCTTCAACATCGAAAAACAAGGATGCGGCCTATCTCTTCATCCAATGGCTTAACAGCGAAGATATTTCGCTTCAACGCGTGAAGCTTCCTACCACGTTGCGTGATCCATTCCGCGATTCTCACTACACGGATGCGGGATATTTAGCGTTGTGGCCAGATGCCAAGGATTATCTGAAGACGCTCAAAGATGCCTCACTTGCTGGTATCTTTGATTTGTCGATCTTACAGACCGACAAATATGAAGAAGTATTGCGTCAAGCGATTAGTAAGTTATGGGCCGGTGAGGATCCGAAGGCGATTCTAGATGGCGCAGCAGCCGAATGGGACAACATCACTAAAAAGATTGGGGTTGATAAACAAAAGGCAGTTTATACCGATTGGGCATCAAAGTCGGGTGCTTATCCCAAATAATCTAGGAACCGATATAACAAGCCCCAACCTCTTGGTTGGGGCGAGTTTTCTGATTTGGGCAAATGTATGACCTATGCACCGCGTGCCAAACACGAGAGTACTGTAAGCCGCCAGTCGACACGCATGCCGGATCATAATTTCCGGTATTGGATCATCGCGCCTTCGGTATTTTTGCTTCTTCTTATCGGTCTTTTCCCGCTAATTTATTCGCTCGTCGTCAGTTTTCAGCAAATCACGATGACCGATTATGATACGTCCTTTGCGGGCCTCGATAATTATCTGCATTTGTTTGAAGACGCGCGGCTTTGGCAATCTATAGCACACACGCTGGTGATTACCGTTATTGCATTACCCCTTGAACTGCTCTTCGGCCTTGCTATGGCCCATTTATTTCTTGAAAAAATGCCCGGGCGGCAAATTTTTATTTCGCTGATTGTTCTGCCGACGGTTATTTCTCCCGTGGTTGCTGGCGCGACATGGCGGCTCTTATTTGACCAGCGCTACGGGCCAATCAATCAAGTAATCAGCTGGCTTGCTGGGCATGAGGTGGTGTTGCTTTGGAACATCACGCCGCATCTTGTGTATCCGGCAATTCTCATCTGTGAAATATGGCAGTGGACCCCTTTTATGTTCCTCATCCTGCTGGCTGCTTTGTCGAATGTCGACAAATCGCTCACGGAAGCTGCGGAATTGGATGGTGCCGGTTTCTGGAGGATTTTTTTCAAGATCGTCTTACCTGCGATTTGGCCCGTTATGGCAATTGCAATCTTGATACGCGGCGTGGATCTTTTTAAAATTTTTGACGTGATTTGGGCACTTACGTCCGGAGGCCCTGGAACGATGACCGAGACCGTTTCGATCTACACCTATGTCCAAGGCTTCCAACAATTTGAAACAAGCTACACAGCAGCGATTGCGTTTCTTATTGTCGGTTTAATGTCGATGGTTGTAATTTGGGCTATTCGTCGAATGGGGCTTGCCAAATGAACGGACTTTCAATGGCATTAAACCGTCGTTTGAACCTGTTCGGCCGATATATTTTGGCATGCTGCCTACTCGTGTTTTTTGTTTTTCCGATTTATTGGTTGTTCATTATATCCTTTAAAACGCCCGATGAGATTTTCCATTTCCCCCCTGTCTGGTATCCAAAGAACATACAATTTGCCAATTTTTCGGTACTTTTCAAAGATGGCGACGCCATTAGTGTCTTAAACAGTTTAATACTGGCTGGAACTAGTACCGTGATCGCGATGGTATTCGGTACGATGTGTGCCTATAGTTTGGTCCGTTTTAAAACGGGCGGCGAAAATTTTGCCGTTTGGGTGATATCACAAAGGCTCATGCCTCCCATTGCCATCATTTTCCCGATTTTTCTGCTGTATGTTTATCTCGGTTGGGTCGACACATATGGTGGGCTCATCATTCTATATACCGCGTTTAATCTTCCTTATGTGATTTGGATGATGCGCGGTTACATTGAAGATATTCCGCTAGAGCTTGAGGAGAGCGCCTTGGTTGATGGCTGCTCGCGTTGGCGAGTGTTGTGGAAAGTTGTCTTTCCAATGGCGCGTACCGGCCTATTCGCAACAGCCGTCTTCACTTTTGTGTTTGCGTGGAATGAATTCATCTTTGCATTGGTTCTCACGCGAACAGAAGTCGTAACCTACACGGTTCAGGTAACCCATTATTTTGGAGGTCAATCCAATTTTTGGGCAAAGATTGCTGCCATGTCAGCGCTTGGAACAGTGCCAGTGTTTATTACGGTTTCTCTGTTACAGCGCTTTCTTGTTCGCGGAATATCTATGGGTGCCGTAAAAGGCTGATCGGGTTTTCGATACGAGAAAGATTTAAGAATGTCAGACGTCAAGATCAGCGGACTTCATAAAACGTTTGGCCAAGTCCATGTTCTCAAGGGGATCGACTTAGAGATACCCGCAGGCGAGTTCACCGTGTTGGTTGGACCTTCTGGATGTGGAAAATCAACGCTATTGCGAACAATCGCCGGCTTAGAAGAAGTGGAGCAGGGAAATATCTTGATCGCGGGTGTTAACGTCAACACCTTGCGACCACGTGATCGGAATATTGCGATGGTTTTCCAAAACTATGCGCTCTACCCCTATCTCAATGTGTTCGAAAATATTGCATTTGGTCTTCGGGCAAGAAAAATGCCCGATTCTGAAGTGCGTTCGCGTGTCCATTTTGCCGCTGAGATGTTGGGTATTACAGGCCTACTCGATCGGCTCCCCAGAGAATTATCTGGCGGGCAGCGTCAACGCGTCGCCATTGGCCGGGCGATTGTGCGTAAAGCGCAACTTTTCCTCTTCGATGAACCGCTTTCGAACCTTGACGCACAGTTACGCGATGAAATGCGGGGCGAAATAAAAAGGCTGCATCAGGATCTGGGCATAACCATGATCTACGTCACTCATGATCAAATTGAAGCGATGACCTTAGCCGACAAGATCGTTCTGATGCGAGGAGGGGTAATTGAGCAAATGGGAGCGCCGCTTACCATTTATGAGCGTCCTGCTAATCGTTTCGTCGCAGGCTTTCTTGGAAGCCCAAAAATGAATTTTATTTTGGGAGACGTGATTAATCGGGGAAGCTCTCATGCGATGCTTTTAACCGATGGCGAGACCATTCCTTTGCCGCAAAGGTCGGGTGGCTGGGGGCAGTCGATTGTCTTAGGCATTCGTCCACAACATTTAGAACGTTCTGAACCGATTACCTCGGTTAATGAAGTTAGACTCAAAAGAACAATTGAAATCGTCCAGCCGACAGGTTCGCGAACCTATATCACCATCAATATTGGTGGTGCTCAGTGTATTGCGGAGACGGAATCCATGGAGATAGGTCGGCCTGGAGAATTAATCGAACTTAGCTTTGACTTGAGCCACGCTGTCTTTTTTGATCCTATATCAGGCGCGGCACTCGTTTGAACAGAATGGACGGACGGAGTGACTGAACATGGCTAGCCAACCGACACGTGGTATTTGTTTGTTTGGGACTGATGAACCGGTTGTTCCACCAAGGCTTGTCAAAGCAGGGCCGCTTTCGGCTGAATTTGAGGCAGGTAATCTCCGCTATATCCGGTTTCACGGCGTCGAAATGATCCGTGCGATTTCGTATATTGTGCGAGATAAAAATTGGGGAACCTATAATCTCAGATTAAGCAATCTTGTCGTGGATGAAACTTCGGATCATTTTTCAATTCGATATGACGCAGAGGCTGGTGATGATAGCCAGACCTTTCGCTATTCGGCAATGATCACGGGATCGGCGGACGGCACACTCCGTTTCGAGGGAAAAGGCAGGGCTATTTCCGACTTTCTAACCAATCGGACGGGCTTCGTTGTGTTGCATCCGATTGAAGGTGTTGCCGGTTCGCCAGCGACGCTTGAGCATGTCGACGGACGGAAAGTTGAAACCCTTTTTCCAAGCTTGATCGATCCTATTCAGCCCATGATGGATTTGCGGGCCATCACTCATCAATTTTCATCTAGCGCGACAGTCAGATGTTTGATGGAAGGCGATACGTTTGAAATGGAAGACCAACGCAACTGGTCCGATGCATCGTATAAAACCTATGTTAGGCCTTTGGCTTTGCCATGGCCCTATACCCTGCCCAAAGATGAGATTATTGAGCAGTCCGTATCTTTAACGGTTCAGGGCGAGCCATTAACGACACCCCATAGCGGCAACGCTATGGTCAAACTGAGTATCGGTGCGGAAGCGGGAAGTGTACCACACCTCGGCGTTGGGCTCGATGTCGATGATTGTGAAGCCGCTTTTGCCAATCTTTCGACCCTGAAGGCATTAAGGCCTCACCATGTCATCTGTCATTTTGATCCACGTCGTGGTCATTCACGGGAAACGCTTAAACAGCAAGTGACCCTTGCTCATGATTTAGGTGCAGAGCCATGGCTTGAAGCCATTATCGCCAAGGTAGACGGCTGGGAAAATGAAGTTACCGAATTAGCCCAAATGGTCGAGGACGTTGGTAGGTCGTTTCCGGTTGTGATGCTGTCTCCAGCATCCGATCTTAAATGCACCTTACCGGGCTCGGTATGGCCGCCATGCCCTCCCGCTGACGAACTCTTCAAAAAGGCGCGGAGCGCGTTTGGCCCGGTCAAATTGACGGGTGGCATGTTGAGCTATTTCACGGAGCTCAATCGCAAGCGTCCACCCCTCGGTTTTATCGACAGTGTGAGCTTCACCACCTCGGCGATGGTCCATGCCGGTGATGATCGCTCAGTTACCGAAACACTTGAATCATTGCCCCACATTGCACAGAGTGTCCGCGCTATGGTGGAAAAAAAGCCATGGTATGTTGGTCCAAGTGCGATCGGTATGCGCGATAATCCATATGGCGCACAGGTTGCCGACAATCCTGACGATATTCGGCAGGCCATGAACGGGAATGACCCCCGTCAGCGCGGCTTACTCGGTGCTGCGTTCGATATTGGTTACTTCGCGCACTTTGCTTATGGCGGAGCCACAGCCGTCGCCCTTGGTGGGCTTGTGGGATCATTTGGTAGTGTGTCGATCAAGACACCTTGGAAGCAGCCATATTTCGCTGAGCACCAAGGTGTTTATCCTGTCTATCATGCCAGACGGGCACTATCGCAACTGGCGGGCGGTAAGCTTCTCGCCGCATCAACTTCTTCACCGCGTGATGTGCAATTGATCGCAGCAAAAACATCTCGTGGTACTGAGCTTATCATTGCGAATTTAACGGGCGAGAATGTTGAATTAGAGGTGTCTGGTATTGGCGAGCATTCGCATCTTTTGGTGTTCGATGCGTCCAATTTTACGGCCGCCGCAGATGATCCTGGATTTTTGAAGAGCGAAGGAACGTTGATACATGACGGTCAAATTTCATTATCCGCATACGCCTTCGCGCGCCTTCTAACACGCTAACTTCGTCGCTGCTCAGGTGACCGGTTGAAAGGTAATAGATACACCGTGGATGATCAAACCTTGCAACAGGCGGCCTCTCTTTTATGGAAGAACTGGCAAGCAGAAGCCACTTTATCTGAAATTCCAGACCCTATTCGTCCAAGGTCGCGCGAGGAAGGGTATCGGATAGGCGCGAAGATTGCCGAACTCTCCGGACAGGCTGTTGTTGGCTGGAAAATCGCGGCAACCAGTGTGGCAGGACAAAACCATATCAATGTTGATGGTCCATTGGGTGGACGTCTGTTATCGGGGCGACTTTTGCCTCCAAATGGCTCTGTTAAACTCGGTCAAAATATCATGCGTGTGGCGGAGGCTGAGTTCGCCTTTACATTTGCTCGATCGCTTCCAAGGCGATCCGAGCCTTACCACCAAAGCGAGGTAATGGACGCTGTTGAAAGTCTCCACCTTTCAATTGAAATCCCCGACTCACGATATCGTGATTTCACCATGGTTGGGGCACCGAGTTTGATTGCGGATACGGCTTGTGCATCATGGCTCATGCTAGGGCCCGTGGTTCAGGCGCCATGGCGAAATGTGGATCTATCTGAACATGGTATTATGGTTCATTTAAATCGACAAAAAGTCGCTGAGGGGCGGGGTAAAGCCGCGCTTGGGGATCCCCGTATTGCGCTCACATGGCTTGTCAATGAAGTTTGCCGTTATGCTGATGGTATTCAAGCCAGTGATTTTGTTACAACTGGAACTTGTGTCGTTCCCGTTGCTATCAAAGCTTCGGACAGGCTACTTGTTGATTACGGAGATTTTGGATCAATGCTAATCGATATTCTGTGATTTTTTAGCAGCTAATTCATGTTCTCGGGTACCCCCTCTGAAACTAGCCATCTTATGCACACATCTCCTGGGGTTGTAGTCGATGGTTTTTGACGGGAGACCCAAGGTTACTCCAATTTAACGGGGGCAGGTCAGTCAATCAACGACGGCTCCTGAGATAATCTTGAACGGCCAAACTCGCCTCGGCAAACCGGTCGGCAGTGAGCTGGGAGTTGGCTAGATCATTTTTTTCATGCATGCAGGATGGGCTTGAAACTGCGAGGCGGAAGATAAACAATCGCTTTCGAACGTGAATGCGATAATCTGAATGAAACGTTGGGTAAGTTAAAAATTTATGGCGCTTTATTTTGCCTTTGGGCTCACCCTTGACCCCGCACGAATGACGGAACTCTGCCCCAAGGCGAAGCGCATCGATATTGGTCGCTTACCGCGCCATCGCCTCGTTGTATTGCACGGCGGACAGACCAGTGTCGTTCGAGATCCGCGTCGTGAGGTCATTGGTATCGTGTTTGATGTGCCCTTTGGCGAAATGACGCTTCTGGATAGGCAAGCGGGAAGGGCACAAAAGCTTAATCAGCCGATCATTCTACCAGGCGGAGCCAAACGCGCCCTTTTGCATGTGGCCCAAGGGGCGGGAAGTGCCCCGTCCTCATCAGATAGGCAGCTTTTAGCCAAAGCGTCGCGTGCTGCGGGGCTTCCCGAAAGCTATATCTACGAAATCGAGAATGGCGAACCTGCGCCCCGCAAACCCGGCACGCCCCTCTTTAAAGCGCCGGTTACCTCGCTTTCTCGCGGATAGGCCCGAAAATCTCGACAAATGCCGCTTTTAACGCTGCATCGGCATCATCCATCGTGACCGGTAGCCCTAAATCGACAAGGCTTGTGACACCATAGCGCTGCTCAGATATGCCGCAGGGAACAATACCCGAAAAATGTGATAAATCAGGCTCGACATTGAGGCTTACACCATGAAACGTCACCCAACGCCGAACCCTAATCCCGATGGCGGCGATTTTATCTTCAAAGCCCACGCCTTTGTCGGACCGCTTCACCCAAACCCCCACACGATCCTCGCGGCGTTCGCCGCTGATTGTGAAGGCTTGCAGGGTTGAAATGAGCCATGCCTCAAGCGCCATTACGAATCGGCGCACATCTTGGCCCCGTTTGCCGAGATCCAGCATCACATAGGCCACGCGCTGGCCAGGACCGTGATAGGTGAATTGCCCGCCGCGTCCTGCTTGATGCACCGGAAACCGTGCATCCTTCAAATCCAAATCGTTGGCCGATGTTCCAGCCGTATAGAGCGGGGAATGTTCAACAAGCCAGACAAGTTCGCTTGCCGTTCCTTCGCTTATCGCCTTGGCGCGCGCTTCCATTAATGCAACCGCATCGGCGTAATCGGTATAGCCATTCGACACATGCCATTCCACCGCCGCCGCGTCGACGCGAAGAAGCTCGCCTGTTGAGGTGGGAGAAGATCGAAGGTTTACCAATTCTTTACCAAAAAAAGCGATGTTTCAATTTAAGTTCATGGCTTGGATAGCGCGTAATGACGATCGATGGTGTCCTTATCAATATTGCAGTTGTTCTAGGTTCGCGCCAGATGACGGTTCGAGATTTTATAAATCTTGAACGCGGTGCTGTTGTGCCGCTTGATCCTTCACCCAATGAGAATGTTGATATCCGCGCCAATGACCATTTAATTGCGCGCGGCGGTGTCGTGGTCAAGGGTGATCGAATTCTCATCGAAATTACCGAACGCATGCGCGCTTCGTGATAAAATCGGGATAATTGCATCCAGGCGGCTTGTCGCC
>CANCAR010000087.1 GCA_947374125.1 Hyphomicrobiales bacterium
GAAGCAAGCCGTTGCTTCATGGTTGGGAGCAAAGTCTGGCCGCCGGCCAGCACCTTGGCATCTGGATTCTTGCCAAGGAGCGTTGCCGCCTGACGAACCGTTTTCGGTGAGTGATAGGAAAAGGCGTACATGGTGTATCTCTCCTTGGATCTTATTCTGCTGCGATTTTGCTGGAAGAAGCCTGAATGGCCATCCAGACGGCCTGCGGGGTGGCAGGCATCGCGATGTTTTCGTGACCGATAGCGTCCGTGATCGCGTTGATCACCGCTGGAGGCGAGGCAATCGCACCCGCCTCGCCGCAACCCTTCAGACCGAGCGGGTTGGTGGTGCAAGGCGTGTTGGTCATGCCGATCTGGAAGGATGGCAGATTATCCGCACGCGGCATGGTGTAATCCATGTAGCTGGCAGTAACGAGCTGGCCGTCCTTATCGTAATGCGCGCCTTCCATCAGTGCCTGACCGATGCCTTGCGCGATACCGCCATGCACCTGACCTTCAACGATCATCGGGTTGATCACGTTTCCGAAATCGTCAACGGCGGTCCATTTTTCAATTGAGGTAACGCCGGTGTCCGGATCGATCTCGACTTCGCAAATATGCACGCCCGATGGGAAGGTGAAGTTCGTCGGATCGTAGAAGGCGCCTTCTTTTAGGCCTGGCTCCAATTCCGCGCCCGTAAACTTGTGCGCGATATAAGCCTGAAGCGCTACTTCACCGAAAGCCAATGACTTGTCCGTACCAGCCACAGAGAAACGGCCATCCTTGAACTCGATATCCTTCTCGGATGCTTCGAGCGCGTAGGACGCGACCTTCTTGCCCTTGGCGATGACCTTGTCGAGCGCCTTGGAAATCGCCGACATACCGACCGAGCCCGAACGCGAACCATAAGTGCCCATGCCGAACTGCACCTTATCGGTGTCGCCATGCACAATCGCCACCGAATTGATGTCGATGCCCAAGCGATCCGACACAAGCTGAGCAAACGTCGTCTCATGGCCTTGGCCGTGGCTGTGCGAACCGGTCAGCACTTCAACCGTGCCTACTGGGTTCACGCGGACTTCAGCCGATTCCCAAAGACCGACGCCTGCGCCGAGCGAACCAACCGCTGCGGACGGGGCGATGCCGCAAGCCTCAATATAGGCCGAGAAGCCAATACCGCGGAGCTTGCCGTTCTTTGCGCTTTCTTTCTTGCGCTTGCCGAAGTTTTTGTAATCGGCCATTTCAAGGGCCAAATCGAGCGAAGCCGTGTAATTGCCCGTGTCGTAGCACATGATCACCGGCGTTTGATGCGGGAAGCTCTTCACGAAATTCTTCCGACGGAACGCCGCAGGATCCATGCCCAATTCGCGGGAGGCCTTTTCCATGATGCGTTCGACAACGAAAGTAGCTTCAGGCCGACCTGCGCCACGATAGGCGTCAACCGGAGCCGTCGTGGTATAAATGCCTTCGACCTCAACATAGATCGCTGGAATATCATACTGACCCGACAAAAGCGGCGCGTAGAGATAGGTTGGTACGCAGCTCGAGAAGGTCGAGAGGTAGGCGCCGAGATTGGCCTTGGTCTTCACGCGGAAGCCAAGGATTTTGCCCTTATCATCGGTTGCCAATTCAGCATGCGTGATGTGGTCACGACCATGCGCATCCGACAAGAACGCTTCCGTCCGGTCCGCCGTCCACTTAACGGGACGACCCACACGCTTGGATGCCCAAACGCAGACGGTTTCTTCCGCATAAATGAAGATCTTCGAGCCGAAGCCACCGCCGACATCGGGCGCAATTACGCGCAGCTTGTGCTCAGGAGCGATGCCGATAAAGGCCGAGAGCACGAGACGCGCAACATGCGGGTTTTGGCTCGTGGTGTAGAGCGTAAACACTTCCGTGCCTGCGTCATAATCACCCACCGCGGCGCGAGGTTCCATCGCGTTCGGGATCAGGCGGTTATTGACGAGGTCAATCTTGGTCACGTGCTTGGCATTTTTGAAAGCTGCTTCGGTCGCAGCCTTATCGCCAAGATGCCAGTCATACACCACGTTGTCTGATGCAACATCATGAATGACAGCGCCCTTTGAGGCGGTGTTCATGTCAACAACCGCTGGCAACACACCGTAATCGACAACCACCAATTCGGCTGCGTCTTTGGCTTGCGAGTAGGTCTCGGCAATGATCACCGCGACATGGTCACCCACATAACGAACTTTGCCTTGGGCAAGGGCTGGATGGGCACCAGCCTTCATCGGCGAGCCGTCTTTATTATGGATCATCCAGCCGCAGATCAGGCCGCCGACTTTGTCATGGGCAAGATCATCGCCGGTCAAAACATCGAGCACGCCCGGTGCTTTTTTAGCAGCCGTTATGTCGAGCTTCTTAATCGTTGCGTGGGCATGGGGCGAACGCAGGAAATAGGCGTGCGCCTGACCCTGACGATTCACATCATCCGTATACTGACCTTTACCGGTAATGAACCGGATGTCTTCTTTGCGGAGCACCGAGGCTCCAATCCCTGTTGCTGAACTCATGGGGTAATCCTCCAAAGCCGCCTTTAGGCGATCAATTTATTAGGAGACCGATGACCGGTCCGATTAAACCAATTTACTTCGCAGCCATTGCCTGAGCGCCGGCAGCAACAGCCTTCACGATGTTGTGATAGCCCGTGCAGCGGCAGATATTGCCTTCAAGCTCTTCACGGATCGTGTGCTCGTCGAGCGCATTGCCCTTACGATTCACAATATCAATCGCCGACATAATCATGCCCGGCGTGCAGAAACCACACTGAAGACCATGGTTTTCACGGAATGCTGCCTGCATCGGATGCAGATTGTCCGGCGTGCCGATACCTTCGATCGTCGTGACGGAAGCACCATCGCACGCAACCGCCAAGGTCGTGCAGCTCTTAATCGAGCGGCCATCAACATGAACGACACACGCACCGCACTGGCTCGTATCACAGCCCACATGGGTACCGGTTAAATGAAGATGCTCACGCAAAAACTGAGCGAGAAGTGTCCGCGGATCCACATTCGCGGTGACTTCTTTGCCGTTAACGATCATCGTGACGCTCGCCATGAGCTTTCCTCCAGTGGTTATCGGGTCTCATTGCCCGTTGTGCCGATTACGCGGCTGTTTAAGACATCGTGATACAATCTACCATCCGGCAGATAACCCTTTTGTCCCCATTCATAATGTGCCGACTTTATACGCAAGAAAGGTAGGGTCAAGCCGCTTGAGGAATTCGAAACGACTAATTTTTGCACATTTCGTATGAAGACACACCATCAAGGGCACAAATTAGGTCACACGAACTGACCCATTGACATTGAGATGTGTTTCAGGCCCGTTGCGGCTCAAGGAGTTGACACCATGTCTTTGACGCTATCCGATCAAGAAATTGCAATCGCCAACGGCTTAGAAGGGCCGGGCGCCGCCATGTCCATGCGGATCGTTGCTGACACGGCGCGACTGATGGGCGCACCTCGGCTTATTCCCGTTGCGTCCGCCCATATTGATGGCGCGCTCTATCATGGCGATTCAGGAACACTATTTGCGGAAAAACTCGTCGAAGGCTCAGCCAAAGTTAAGGTCCGCTCAACGCTGAATGTTGGTGCTTTGGATCTCGTGGGATGCTCGAAGCAGCGCATGCCGCCTGAAGAACGCGACATGGCTAAGCGTATGATGCTGGCCTATGAGGCGATGGGTTGCGAGCCGTCTTGGACCTGTTCGCCCTACCAAGCGGGCCATCGCCCTGCTTTGGGCAGCGATGTGGCATGGGGCGAATCGAATGCGGTAGTATTCTGCAACTCGGTGCTTGGCGCGCGCACCAATCGCTATGGCGATTTTTTGGATATTGCGTGCGCTATCGTTGGCTATGCACCAGATTATGGCCTTCATCGTAAGGAAAATCGTCGGGCTCGGGTGGTAGCCGATGTGTCGGGGCTATCTGAAGCACTTCGCCGCTCGGACGTATTTTACCCCGTCCTTGGCACCTGGTTTGGCCTCGAAATGGTCAATTCGATTGGCGTGGTCGATGGCCTCCAAGGCATGCCGAATGAGGATAATCTCAAAGC
This sequence comes from Hyphomicrobiales bacterium, assembly GCA_947374125.1. Lineage (GTDB taxonomy): Bacteria > Pseudomonadota > Alphaproteobacteria > Rhizobiales > Beijerinckiaceae > CAIUPE01. The sequence goes on from CANCAR010000087.1 coordinate 4,061, forward strand.
CTTTGGTGCAGCCGCTGCATCGTCCGGTGGCGTGGGTCTCTTCCATATTGCTGGCGTAACGCCAGAAGCTGCAGATGTGGCGACCGCCCTTCAAGGACATCCTGCTGAAAAGACCATTCAGGTGACCGCCGACATGGTGCTCGGCGCCCTCAAACGGCTTTCGACCACAAGTGACGAAGGCATCGACGCGGTAGCCATTGGCAGCCCGCATCTTTCGATGGATGAGGTTACAGAGCTGTCCCGCCTTATCAATGGCCGGAAGCTTGAGAAGACCATTTACGCCTGCACCGGTCGCCACGTGATTCGTCAGATTGAAGCCAATGGCCAACGCTCGGTACTAGAAAAACTAGGTGTGACCTTCGTCGCCGATACCTGCGTCGTTGTGACGCCGATCTTGCCCGCAGGAGATGGTGTGTTGATGACCAATTCCGGCAAGTTTGCCCATTATGCACCTGGCAATACGGGGTATGCCGTTCAATATGGTTCGCTCAAAGACTGTGTAGAGAGCGCCGTCACCGGCCGCCTAACCCGGGATAACGCATTATGGCGCTAAAAGCAGAAGTCCTTCTGGAAGGCCAAGGTCACGGCGAAGTGTTGGCGCTCACGCACCCGATCAGCTTTTGGGGCGGAGTCGACCCGCGCACGGGTCTGATCATTGACGCGCGCCACCCGGAGCGTGGGCAATCCATCGCGGGAAAAATATTGGCTATGCCCGCCATGATCGGCTCGTCGTCTGCAGCCGCCGTGATGTTAGAACTCGTGCATGCGGGCCGTTCTCCGGCGGCGCTTATCATGCCAGCACCGGACGCGATTTTATTGCTCGGCATCATCGTTGCGCGTGAAATGGGCTGGGCGGTACCACCCGCTTACGCTCTTTCAGCCGCCGATCAGCGCACGCTGCACGGCAAGCAGGTAGCGATTGGGGCGGATGGGACGATTGAGGTGACCAATTAAGCGCATTTGACGTGGTTTAAATTTTCGGACACAAAAAATAATTGCCCGCAACCTATTTTTCGTATACATAAAATATAGTCATTGTCTGGGATCAGATGAAGCGCGAAACTAATCTGGCTAAACACGGATTAGATTTTGCTAATCTGACGACAGAATTCTTTGAGGAGGCTATCGTCGGTCCTTCCTATGACAGTCGCTCTATCGCGATTGGTAAGTGGAATGGCGTTTTTGTCATCTCCGTCGTCTTTCTCGAATTGGGCCAAGAATCCCTATCGGTTGTCTCCATGCGTCCCGCAAGCCGTAAGGAAAGGAGCCTTTTATGAAGCTCAAACCGCTAACCGACGAGGAAGAAGCGCGTATTCAGGCGGGCATTGCGTCTGATCCAGAAAATCCCGAATTGACAGATGAGCAGATGGCTCAGGCCAGACCCTTTCGTGAGGTATTTCCAGAGCTGGCCGAAGCCATCAAGCGCTCAAGGGGCCGCCCCAAACTGGCTGCGCCGAAAGAAGCCGTTACGCTTCGCTTAACACCCGAAACGATTGCACGCTTTAAGGCGGCTGGCGGGACCGATTGGCGCGATAGGATGAGCAAAATGTTGGAAAACGCGGGCGAATGACGGCAGTGAGTCCAGCAATACCTTCAATTTTGGCTCGGTCATTGAAACAAGTTTCTAGAGTTCATTTTCGGAAATTTCGGCAATCTTCATCAAATGTCTGAGCAAGCCTATTTTAAGCATTTGCTCCGAATGAACGGGTACCGACAAGCGTTCAATATATCCATTTTTGCCGTAAATATGGTGACTGCCGGAGATGCGAAGAAGACGCCAACCCCGCGCTTAAATTAATCGAATAAAATCTTTACCAGAAATCGACTTCACACAGCAATTTCCAAGACTAAACCTTCCAACCGACGATCATCCGGAACGGGAGCCGACAGGCAGCCGCTAATCGCCTCGCGAAGATTGGCAATCAGTTCGTCCATGGTTTCGCCCTGCGATACGCAACCTGGCACTGCAGGAACCTCGGCCCAATAGCCGCCCTCTTCCGCCTCGTGAACAATGGCATCGAATTTCATCACGTCGGTCTCCGAACCCTTCGGTTAAGCTAGCACATCAACTCGCAATTTTCCAGTTTAGTTACCTCTTCGCCGGACTACGCCGGAATCACCCGCAGCAACATCTCAATATCCTTTTCCCGCGACAGCCGATGGTCGCCGTCCTTGATCAGAGTCAGATTGCAATCGCTTAGCGGCAAATGCTCGACCAGTTTCATGGCGTGCGACCAAGGCACTGCGTCATCCTGCATGCCTTGCAAAATATGCACCGGAGCGTTGGGCTCAATCGGAGCGCCGAACAGCAAATGCCTGCGGCCATCCTCAATAAACGCCTTCGTGATCGGATAGGGCTCACCATAGGGCGAAGGTTGGTAAAAAACCCCCTTATCCAAAATTTCAACCTTGATCGCTTCCGGAAAGGCTTTCCACATTAATTCTTCGGAAAAATCGACCGCAGGCGCGATGAGAACAAGCGCCGAAGGTGGTGCCAATCCAAGCCGCGCGCGTTCCCTCACCGCGAGCAAGGTAATCCATCCCCCCATCGAGGAGCCGACAATCACGGGCCTCACATCGCCCAAGTTGGTCCATACCGCCAGCGCGTCCTCTAGCCACACCGAGAGCGTCATCTCAGAAAAATCGCCACCCGTGATGCCATGCGCCGAATAATCGAACCGAATAAACGGCCGCCCTTCCCGCTCCGCCCAAGCGTCGATCGCTTGCGCTTTGGTGGAATCCATATCCGAGCGAAACCCGCCAAGCCACAGAATCGGCTCGCCTTTTCCGCGTCTATAGCGCATCGCCAGTCGATTATTGGTGCCCGAACGGTTTGGTATAGAGAGCCATTGCAAAGGCGTTTCAGACGGATCCATTACTCACGCTCCCTAGCTCGTTCAATCAAATCCCATCGGTTGCCGCAACAATCTTCAAAAACAGCCACCGTGCCATATGGCTCCCGCCGCGGAGCCTCAAGAAAATGAACACCGCGCGCCGAATACTCCGCAAAATCCCGCGCAAAATCATCCGTATGAAGGAAAAAACCGACCCGACCTCCGGCTTGCCGCCCGATGGCGTGCGCTTCATCCGGATTTTTGGCCCGCGCCAATAAAAGAGCAGATCCCGATGTCCCCGGTGCCACAACAACCCATCGCTTTCCGTCACCCAGCTCTGTGTCCTCGGCCAACGAAAAGCCAAGAGATTCAACAAAAAAGCGGATCGCGGAATCGTATTCGTCAACAACAAGTGTAACTAAAGCGATCGAACGATTGATCATATCAGCTCAAGCCTTTTTTCACCGGACTTTTAAACAATAACGAGCTCACCACCGGCAAATTATTTGCCACACCAAAAACTGATGCTATAGGCGCATCAGACAAAATTACAAAAAGGGTTCAACAATGTCGCACGCGAAATGGACTGGCGTTTATCCAGCGGTCACCACGAAATTCACCACCGATGATCGTCTCGACATTACTGAGATGGAGCGTTGCTTCAAACTGCAGACCGATGCTGGCGTTGACGGCCTGATTGTGTGCGGCTCGCTCGGCGAGGCTTCTACCCTTGATCAAGCTGAGAAAATCGAAATTCTCAAAACGGCCCTTCGGGTTGCCAACGGCAAAATTCCGGTCCTTTTGACGGTCGTCGACGGCTCGACGCGCAATGCACAAGCTCTAGCCGAAGCAGGCGCCAAGGCGGGCGCGCACGGCTTTATGGTTCTGCCCGGCATTCCTTACAAATCTGAGCCACACGAGACGATGGCGCATTTCCGCGCCGTGGCCAAAGCGGGCCAATTGCCGGTGATGATTTACAATAACCCGGTGGCCTATGGCGTTGATCTGACTCCTGAAATGATCATGGACCTCGCTGCCGATCCGCTTTTTGCGGCGGTCAAAGAATCGTCCGACGATATTCGCCGCATCACGCGTATCTTCAATTTGATGGGTGAAAAGATCCAAGTGTTTACGGGCGTAGACAATCTCGCGCTCGAAAGCCTCGCAATGGGCGCCCACGGCTGGGTCGCAGGCCTCGTCTGCGCCTTCCCTGATGAAACGGTCGCGATCTGGAAGTTGCAACAGGCGGGCCGGATGGAAGAAGCGCTCAAAATATACCGCTGGTTCCAGCCTTTGCTCGACCTCGACGTGTCCGCGCGCCTTGTCCAGAACATCAAGCTTGTTGAGGCACTCGTCACCGGTACCAATGATCGTTGCCGCGCACCCCGCATCGCCTTGTCGGGGAGCGAGCGCGCGCGCCTTGAAGGGATTGTGAAGAAGGCAGTGGCCGTTCGCCCTGCCCTTCCCAAGCTCTGATCGGTCATCCGCTTATGAAAATCGCCGTCCTCGGAGCTGGCCTTGTTGGATTAGCGAGCGCGCATGCGCTGGCCGATGAAGGCCATTCCGTGGTTATCATTGATCGCGAGGGACCGGCCGCCGGTGCCTCGCGCGGCAATGCCGGATGGTTGGCGCATACCGATATCGACCCGATCGCGCATCCTAAAATGCTGCGGCAAGTGCCAAAATTCTTAACCGATCCGCTGGGCCCTTTGGCCATTCGGCGGGAATACATCTTGCCCATTTTGCCTTGGCTCGCGCGCTTGCTCATCGCCTCGCGTCCGTCCAATCTCGCTCGGTCGATTGATGCGATCATTGCCATTCAAAGCCTTGCGTTACCGGCATGGAACCAGCTTTCGACACAACTCGGCATGGAGAAAATGATCCACCGTCGGGGCGGCCTCTTCGCGTTCGAAACGCATGACGCATTTCGTGAAGCTCTGCCCCATTTTAAGCGGCAAGAAGCCGCTGGCATTCGGGTTGAATATCTCGACGCCCCGGAAGTCCGCCAAATGGAACCGGCAGTGACGAACGCCATTTCGGGAGCCGCCTTCTTCCCGGATGCCGCCCATGTATCCGATCCGCACCTTGTGACCATGGCGCTCTATGAGGCGGCCCGCGCCCGTAACATTGATTTCCTTCAAGCCCATGTCCGCGCCATTGAAGTCGGTAAAACCGTGGCCGTCCGTTTCGAAGGCCGCGACCCTATGATGGTGGATCGTGCGGTGGTGGCCATGGGCGCTTGGTCGAAACCCATTGCCGCGAGCGTCGGCGATCACGTACCGCTCGATACCGAACGTGGCTATAATATCTCGTTCCCCGGCTCGACGCGGTATCTCAACCGTCCGGTCTCGTTTCAGGGTTCAGGCTTTGTCGCCACCCCTCTTGATACGGGATTGCGGCTTGGTGGAGCGGTAGAACTCGGCGGCTTGAAGCTCCCCCCGAACCATGCCCGCACCCGAGCGCTCTACACCAAGGCCGAGCGGTTTATCCAAGATTTGCCGAGCTTCGATCAGGGCCGGGTCTGGATGGGCTTTCGTCCGTCCATCCCAGACTCGCTGCCCGTTATTGGCTATTCGCAGCATTCGCGCGCAGTCGTTCACGCCTTTGGCCACGGCCATTATGGCTTGACGCAATCAGCCGCCACGGGAAAAATCGTTGCTGACCTTATTGCGGGTCGAGCACCGCCGATTGACCTTAGTCGGTTCAGCCCACAAAGATTTTAGTGATATAAATCATAGAGTTAAAACTAAATTCGGATTCTGATTCAGAACATCAACAACTTGAATCAAAACACGAAGAAGCACTACCCTGCGGCTTGAATCGTTCGGACACGAGAAACGGCGAAGACCATGGCAACCCACACTTTTTTCTGCGTTGACGGCCATACCTGCGGCAATCCGGTGCGCCTTGTCGCAGGCGGCGGCCCACAGCTTCGGGGCGCGAATATGGTTGAAAAGCGGGCCCATTTTCTGGCCGAGTTTGATTGGATCCGCACCGGCCTGATGTTTGAGCCCCGCGGCCATGACATGATGTCGGGCGCAATCCTCTATCCACCGACACGGCCCGATTGCGACATTGCATTTCTCTTTATTGAGACATCCGGCTGCCTGCCCATGTGCGGCCATGGCACCATCGGTACCGTCACCATGGCGCTCGAACGCGGCCTCGTTTCCCCCCGCGAGCCGGGACGATTGATGATCGATACGCCAGCGGGTGTGGTTGAGGCGCGCTATGTCATGAAGGACGGTTATGTCGATAATGTCCGCATCACCAATGTTGCGTCGTTTCTTCATTCCACCAGCATTGAAGCCGATGTTGAAGGCCTCGGCACAATCACCGCCGACGTGGCCTATGGCGGAAATTTTTACGCCATCATAGAGCCGCAAGCGAATTTTCCAGGGCTTGAACACGTCAACCCTTCCGATATTTTGCGCTGGAGCCCAAAGGTGCGCGAGGCGTTTCGGGCGAAGTATTCGTTCGTTCACCCGGAAAATCCAGCCATTAACGGGCTGTCACATGTATTGTGGACCGGCACGCCAACACACCCCGAGGCACATGCCAAAAACGCCGTCTTCTATGGCGACAAAGCGATTGACCGTTCGCCCTGTGGCACCGGCACCTCGTCGCGCATGGCGCAATGGGCCGCTCAAGGCAAACTGAAAGCGGGCGATGATTTCATTCATGAAAGCATCATCGGCACGTTGTTCCGCGGCCGCGTCGAACGCACGACAAAGGTCGGCGAATTTGACGCCATCATTCCTTCGATTGAAGGCTGGGCGCGAATGACCGGCTATAATACAATCTTTATCGACGACCGCGACCCGTTGGCGCATGGCTTTCAGGTAAAAGATGTGACGCGCGCCTAATTAGCGGGCAAAGGCTGTAAAATTATACAAAAAATTCTGGGAAACTGGTCAAATAGTTTGCCGAAGGGCACTGGCGGACATGGGATTGTTCGGTTAGTGAATTCTAGAGCGTAGGTAAAAGCGCTATGGGGGCAGGGCACTAGGGATGAATTATTTTCTGCAACAACTCATTAACGGGGTCACCCTCGGTTCCATCTATGGCCTCATCGCGATTGGCTACACGATGGTCTATGGCATTATTGGCATGATCAATTTTGCGCATGGCGATGTGTTTATGGTTGGCGCCTTTGTCTCATTGATCACCATCATCATTTTCGGCATCACGGGC
>CANCAR010000088.1 GCA_947374125.1 Hyphomicrobiales bacterium
GAGCTCAACATTTGGATAGTTGGCGAGAACCTGCTTGAAGCCCTTCGCGCGGCCCTGTGCGCCGGAGTGACCGAGCGCGCCTTGCGTCATGGCAATCTTGCCCTTGCCGCCCATTGCCTTCAGAACCTGATCAGCCACAACCGAGCCCATCATGATATTGTCTGGAGCGATGAAGGTGTGGATTGGGAGTTGGCCTTCTGGAGCCATCATCGTGTCCATGGTGATGACAGGTGCGCCAGCTTCGATCACGCGCTTGATTGGATCGTTGAGCGTGCCGATGCCGAAGGTCTGGATCGCAACGAAGTCCCACTTCTGGGTGGCCATGTTATCGATCGTGGCGCGCTGCTTGGTGGCCGAAAGCTCACCGTCGAACCAGGTGACTTCGACATTCATCAGCTTGGCCCATGCTTCAGCAGCTTGCTTGCCCTGGGCGCACCAAGTGGCCTGAAGACCAGCATTCGACATTGCAGCCTTCAAAGGCTTGCTTGCCTTCTTCAGTTCCTGCGCCATGGCAGGATCGAGGCCAGCCGATGCGAAGAGCGCGCTGGCGACAGCCGTTGCACCCATGAGCTTGAATACGTCACGGCGTGACGCGGCGATTTCATTCAGATCGTCTAAATCTTGCGACATAGTTCACTCCCCTTGCGACAAATCCGATTGTCCGGACGTCAGATTTCTCGTGCCTTTGCCCGGACTGTCCGGGGACACTGGCTCTAGTGTGGGGCAAGCCACAAAATAATGTCAATTCATTATTATTATTGCAGTGCAGCATAATTTTTGATCGAATATCGCCAGATTTCAGACCAATTAAGCTTTTGAGGCATGGGATTATGCAATCATCATGTGCCTTGCAAACAGATTGAACATAGCTGCTCCGTGATTTTCGAACAGCATTTAGATACTCATCGAATAATGAGGGCGACGATTTGCCACGCCTGATCGACAATCGTGCGTTGAATGGTCATAAACATCGCTCTTTTATATTCGTGCTTTGCCTAAATCCTTCGCTGTGAAACACTAGTGGCATGAAACACATGCGCTCGCGGGGTACGGGGCGGCTGCAAGGAGAGGTGAGGCAGATGAAACCGGTAAGATGGGGCGTTGTGTCGACCGCAAAAATCGGCGTCGAAAAAGTTATTCCCGGTATGCTGAAGAGCACCGAACTCGAAATCGTTGCGATTGCTTCGCGCGATCAAAAACGAGCTGAGGCCTGCGCCAAGTCGTTTGGTATTCCCAATGCCTATGGCAGCTACGAGGATTTATTGGCGGACCCAACGATTGAAGCCATTTATAATCCACTTCCGAACCATCTCCATGTTCCTATCACTTTAGCTGCGGCCAAAGCGGGGAAGCATGTTTTGTGCGAGAAGCCCATTGCGCTCACCGCGAAAGAGGCCAAGAAGCTTTTAAAGGCCCCCTCTGATATTCTCATCCAAGAGGCCTTTATGGTGCGGCACAATCCGCAATGGCTTGAGATTAAGAAGCGGATTGATAAAGGCGTGATTGGCCGGGTGATGTCGGTCCATATGATGTTTTCCTATCACCTTGTTGATCCCACCAATGTGCGGAATTTGCCCGATATTGGGGGTGGGGGATTGCTCGATATCGGGTGCTATCCGATTACGATTGCGCGCTTTGTCTATGGAAGCGAGCCGAAGCGGGTGGCAGGCACGTTTGACCGTGATCCGGTTTTTAAAACCGACCGGTTGATGAGCGGTTTGGCCGATTTTGGTGATGGACGGCATTTGTCGTTTATCGTTTCAACACAAGGTGCGCCCTATCAAAAGACGGTGATTTTGGGCGAGTTCGGTTTCATTGAGGTGGAGGTTCCGGTAAACGCCTCGCCGGATCATCCGAACCGGTTTACTGTTTCGGTGACAGGCAAGAAGCCGAAGACGGTTGATATGCCGGTGACGGACCAATATCAGCGGCAGGCGGAAGATTTCGGTAGGGCGATCCGCAAAAAGACCAAGCTCGTTTATGATGCAGCGGATGCGGTAAAGAATATGCGGATTATTGATGCCTTTTTCAAAGCCGAATCGTCTGGCAAATGGGAAAAAGTGAAGAAATAACGCGGTGCTGACCGGGAAGGGATGCGATGTCCGACGTGCGATACCCGTTGACCGAGGAGACCGGGTCCGCCGAGGCGTTTCACGATGGCGATGGCGCGCCTGATCCAAGCTTTGTTGCGCGTGTCGAATCCGCGATTGCGGCGAATGACGCGGCGGATTTGGCGGACTTGGTTGAGGGGCTGCACGAGGCGGACCAAGGCAGTCTTTTGGAAGCGCTGGACCATGATTCCCGCCCCAAACTGATTGAGCTGTTAGGCTCACGCTTTGATTTCGCAGCGCTCACCGAAGTCGATGATTCCGTTCGCGAGGACATTTTAGAAGAACTCGATACTGATACGCTTGTCGAAGGCGTGCGTGAGATGGAGAGCGACGACGCGCTCTATCTGCTCGAAGGGTTAGATGAGGAAGACCAAGCCGAAATTCTTGATGCGCTGCCCGCGATTGATCGGGCGCAGTTGCAAAAGGGGCTTGATTATAAAGAGGGATCGGCCGCCCGTTTGATGCAAACGGATTTGATTGCGGTGCCGCCGTTTTGGACCGTTGGGCAGGTCATCGACCATTTGTCGGAAACGGTCGACCTACCCGACAGCTTTTTCGAGATTTTTGTTGTTGATCCGGGCTATCATTTGCTCGGCAATGTGTTTCTCGACCGGCTTGTGCGCGCAAACCGTTATGCCTCGATCGAAAGCCTGATGAATGCGGATCGCCGTCGCGTGCGCGCGGGCGACGAACAAGAAGACGTCGCCCGTCTGTTCCAGCGCTATAATCTCGTGTCAGCCCCGGTGGTGGATGATGCCGGTCGACTGATCGGCGTGATCACGATCGATGACATCGTCGACGTGATGCAGGAAGAGGCGGATGACGAGATTAAAGCGCTCGGCGGCGTTAAGTCCGATGAAGAGCTATCGGATTCGATTTTCTCAACCACGCGTAACCGGTTTGGTTGGCTGTTTGTGAATTTGCTAACGGCGTTCTTGGCGTCCGGCGTGTTGGGTCTATTTGAGGCCGAGCTTTCCAAAATGGTGGCTTTGGCCGTGCTCGCCCCGATTGTGGCCAGCCAAGGCGGCAATGCGGCCACGCAAACCATGACGGTGGCGGTGCGCGCATTGGCAACCCGCGAATTGGGGCCAGCAAATGCGTTTCGTATTACGTTTCGTGAAACGGCGGCAGGGCTCCTGAACGGATTAGCCTTTGGCCTCATTACCGGGCTTATGGCCACGCTGTGGTTTCAAGACTGGAATATTGGCGTCGTGATCGCGCTTGCGATGACGGTTAACCTCGTGGCCGGTGCGTTGGGCGGCATTTTAATCCCATTGGGCTTGGAGCGCTTTAGGACGGATCCTGCCGTATCCTCCGGGGTTTTTGTAACGACCATTACGGATGTCGTGGGCTTTTTCTCGTTTTTAGGCATTGCTACGCTATGGTTTAATCTGCGCTAAGCTTTCGTTTGTTACCGGTTTATTAAAATTCTCCATGCTATTGGCGTCTCTTGAATGGAATTCAGGATTGGATGCGGGGTTAATGGTTATCAGTGTGCGTAAAAAGGCGAAGCAAAGCCTCGTTTTTGGCCTCATGGCGGCTTTGTTGGCGGCTTGTTCGACGGTAACGACGGAAAAGCTGCCCAAGCCCGGCTCATCAGCCGCGATGATACCAACGGCGCAAACCTATGCTGTGCATGGCGTTGATGTTTCGCGTTACCAAGGCCAGATTGATTGGCGGCAGGTGAGGGCGTCGGGTACGCGCTTTGCCTATATCAAGGCCACCGAGGGTGGCGACCATGCGGATGAGAATTTCGCCCTTCACTGGATGGCGGCGCATGATGCGGGCGTGCCGCGTGGGGCGTATCATTTCTATTATTGGTGCCGCCCCGTCCAAGACCAGATCAAATGGTTTTTCCGCAATGTGCCGGTAGAGCGCCAAGCCCTTCCACCCGTGCTGGATGTGGAATGGTATGGTGCGGCCTCAGAAAAATGCCCGATTAAAGTACCTAAGGCCCAAGCACTCGCCAATATTCGGACCTTTTTACACGCGGTCGAAAAACATTACGGCAAGCGCCCGATGATTTATACGAGTATCGATTTTTACCGCGATATTTTGGTCGGTGAATTATTAGAATATCCGCTCTGGGTCCGCACCGTTAATGCTGAGCCGCACGAACGGTATGGAGATCGCCGCTGGATGCTTTGGCAATATACCGATATGGGCCGCGTGCCGGGGATCAAGGGAAATGTGGACCGCAATGCGTTTGCCGGGTCCGAGGACGATTGGGCCCGGTTTACCGGGCAACCGATGACGCGGGTAGCGGAAGCCGTTCCTGTTGCGCCGGTGGCCAACATTCCCGTGCCTCGACCTAAGGGATTGATCGCACGGAATTGAAAGTGTCGTCCTTACTTGCTTCTCCCTGAGGGAGAAGCTGTCTGCGGAGCAGACTGATGAGGGGTGAGGCGCGGTTTGCGAAGCAAATAAAAAGGTCCAGTGGACCTTTTTAAACAACGAACGCCTGTAGCATAAGCGGAAGGCCGGTTGTCGTTATGCGCGACAATGTTCAGCTTCATACTGCAACCACTAGAACCTCATCCGCCGCGTGCCGCGGCACCCCTCGCTTGGCTTTCGAAGCATCCCGCTTCGAAGCCCTTGCGGGCACGCCGCTCGACCTTCAAGGAGAAGGACGTAAGGCACAAAAAAAGCGGGGCCCGAGCCCCGCTTTCTGGTCCACAAGAACAACCGATCCGCTTAGCGGAGGAGTTGCATCAAGGCTTGGTCGGACTGCTTGGTTGAGGACATCAAGGTCTGGGCATAGCTCTGCTGAACTTGGGCAGAAGCGAGATTTGCGCTTACTTCGGTCATGTCGGCCGCTGTAAGATCGTTCGATGCGGTTTTCAACATGCTCACCATGGTCTTGTTGAAGTCCCTACGGGATGTAATAAGGTTATCATACTGAGATATTTGGGAAACACCCAGATCCAGCGTTGTCAAGGCGGCTGTGAGCTTGTCGATTGCGAAGGTAAGACCGATGCCGCCGCCTTCGTCATTGACATTGAAGTTGGCTGCCGTGATGTCCGCGATTGCACCGGTTGAGTTGGTTAGTCCCAATCCGACCGAACTGAAGGTCTGCGCCGTGGTGCCATCCGCTTTCGTTATCGCGAAGTTTTGCGATTCCCCTTTCTCGTTTAATGTCACCTTAACGGTGTCGCCATTGAGCAGGTTGATGCCAGAGACGGAGGCGTCTTTGAGGTAAGAGTTGAGCTGACTAATAGCCAATTTATAAGACGTGGCAGCGGCTGCGCGACGAGAATCTGCAACCTTAGCATCCGCACCACCCGTGATCGTGTGTGTTTGAGCCGTGAAAGCCATTGACGTGATACCGCCAACTGTCGCCGCCGGTGTGGTTATATCATCCGACGTATACGACGTAGCAGCTGTCGGCGCTACAAAACCGGTGAACATACTGCTGACATCGTTTGTGGTACCGGTGATCGAGATTGCTCCCGAACCCGATAGGCGCACGTTTTGGCCCGCGAAATTGACGTTGTTACCGAACTGGTTGGTTCCGCTGATTGACAGTCCCGAGCCGTTACCACGCAAAGCATTGAACAAGTCACCTACCGTTTTAACGACGAAGGCGTCTGCTGCGGTGCCTGATCCCCCTGCGGTTTCGGTGGTTTTACCGATCCTGATGTTCGTAGCAGTACCAGCGGCCGTTTTAAAGGTGAAGATCTGATCTGCGGCAAGGGCTTTGCCATTCAGACGAAGTGTATTGGTTCCTTGGAGTAAGCTGGTGGATTCGGTTACCGTGTTCGCTGTTGAGGCACCGCCGGAATCGTAAACCTGGAATTTCAAACCAACTTGTGTATCGCGTGTAGCAGTGGATATCGTATCGATTGCTGCTGTGCCTGCAGCGAAAGCTTGCGTTTGGGATGCGGCTTTCAGGTTGTCGAGCGAGTCCGTCACGACCTTGCGGATTGAGTCGAGGCCACTCTTGCCCGCTTTGATCGTTGAAAGGTTAGCACTCAGCGTATCATTGACGTTGCTGATGCGGCTCGCGCGGTTGGAGTAGCCGTCGGCGTTCAAATAGGCAGCAAGGCCATCGGCAGCGCTATTGATCTTCTTGCCGCTTAGGGCCTGAGATTGATAGGTCGAAATGTTATCGTTGATCTGCATGAGCGCGTTCAAACCCGACAACATATTTACTGACATAGACATTGGAACATTCCTTCTGGTTTCGACGAAGCATGATTGCTTCTTTGCGCCGCCTTCTGCAGCACACCAGTAAGGATGATCGTTTGACGAAAACTCGCGAAGACGGACGGTGTTACCGTCGCTTATTGTGGTTAATTCAAGGGCAAACTTAAATCTAAGGTAGAAAAATTGATTGATACACCTTTAATAGAATGTATCTTAAATTTTAAACATTGGTCATTGCAACTTGAGAGAGCGTTAACGCTTCCTTAATGAGGTGTTGAATTAACCTTGCTTAACGGTCGATGGTGCGGCCGATGTATCTGTTTGACGGGCGACATCAATCTGCCTTGCATAAGCGCGCATCCGCAGCATGGCTTCCTCTGGCGATTGGCTGACTTTTTGACCCGTGTGATCGTCTATCACCTGAAAAATGAGTTCGCCGGTGGACTGGTCAAGGATCGTCCTGCGCGAGGTCCGGGCGGTGTCATCGGGTTTTGCGGGCGCGATCTCTTGGGCTTGTTTGGCCTGCGCTGGAGTGGTGTCCTCCGGCGTTGGCGTGGCTGAAGCGGTCGGTACCGGCGCGAGCGGTTCCGTGGTGTCGCGCTGCATGGGTGGGGATGGTATGCGGCTGAGAGTAGGGCTGATAGCCATGACTTTCTCCTTCTGGATTGACGTCAGAAGTTAAGACTACCAAACAAAGTTTTAGAAATGATCGCTGAAATACCGCTAATTTTGTTAAAAATGGGCCAGTTATAGGGTCAGTATTTGCCGGATGTGAGCAAGGCCGACGCGTGTGAAGGCTTCTGACGGGCGAGAATGGTTCCGCCTTTGCCATAGGTTGAGAGTGAGCGGCTGGCAGCAACATCGGTAGCAACGCCGCGTAGCAGCGACTCTGATACGGTTTTAAGCGTCTGAAGGGTTTTTAAATTAGCCTCAAGGGTGGATTGTAACGCGCCATGGCGCATTTTGATGCGTTCAAGGCCGGAGGGTTGGAAGCGCGCGAGCGCTACCGAATTTTCAAGAAAAATGTTAAGGCCGCGCTCATAGGATTTTGCTTCTAAGGACTTGCGCTCGTGCAGCGCAAAGGCATCGGCCAAGCGGGCTTTGGCGAGATGATCGGATTCCTCGCAGATTACAGCCTCGATTGTATCGAGCCTTTCTTCGAGCAAGGCGCAAAGCGCTTCCGCCTCTTCGGATGAACGTATGGTGGACTGTAAGGGTGTCGCAGTCATGATTGGACTCCTTGATTGGCTTGAAGCCGAATGAGTTCAGAATAGATGTGTTGGGCGACGCCAATGCCGCCTGATTTGGCGACCGTCTTGCCAAGCTCGTCGGTCAACATCCCGCGCCAAGCATCGCCGCCCGCGCCTTGCCCACCTAGTGGGCCATCGCCTGACAATTGCTTGGTGATCTCGCCAAACATCGAGCCGAGAAAGACGGATTCAAAATCTTGGGCTGTGGCCCACAGTTTCGGGTTTTTGCCCGTTGCCAGAGGAGCCTTACGCGCATCCGCAACGGGGGAGGTGTTAAATTCGAAGGCCATCACATCACCACAATGTCAGCTTGCAGGGCACCGGCGGTTTTGATCGCCTGTAGGATTGAAATAATGTCACGTGGGCCGATGCCGAGCGCATTGAGCCCGTCCACCAATTCCTTCAGCGTGACGCTTTCTTTTAATACCGCGAGCTTGCTGTTGGCGCCTTGATCCACCTGAATCGTGGTGCGGGGAACCACGACCGTTTGTGCGCCTGATCCAAAATTAAACGCGTCGGGCTGGCTCACCAAAGGCTGCTCGGTGACGGAGATGGTGAGATTGCCCTGTGCAATGGCAACGGTCGAGACGCGAACATCCTTGCCCATGACAATCACGCCGGAGCGCTCGTCAATAACGACGCGGGCGATTTGATCCGGATCGACGCGGAGTTGCTCGATCTCGGTCAGCAATTGCACCATATTTCCCCTGAAATTCTTCGGGATCATCAGGTTGACCGTAGAAGGATCCGTCGATTCGGCGGTGTTCGAAGCCATATATTCGTTGATTGCGCTGGCGATGCGGCGAGCCGTTGTGAGGTCGGGGTTACGCAGCGAGAGCCGGACGGAGCGCGTATCTTTGAACTGGTAATCGATTTCCTGTTCGATCAGCGCGCCATTGGCGATGCGGCCAACGGTTGGTACGCCGCGTGTCAGGGTGGCGGCGGCACCTTCCGCCTGAAAGCCGGCAATCGCCACCGAGCCTTGTGCCACGGCATAGATTTCGCCAGACGCGCCCATCAGCGGCGTCACCAGAAGCGTACCACCTTGCAGGCTCTTGGCGTCGCCTAAGGCCGATACGGTGACATCGATGCGCGCGCCACGGCGACCGAAGGCGGGAAGATCGGCGGTGACCATGACGGCGGCGACATTGGCGGTGCGAAGGTTAGCGCCGCGGGTGTTAACGCCTAACCGCTCCAACATGGCGGTTAAGCTCTGTTTGGTGAAGGGTGCGTTGTTAAGCGTGTCGCCCGAGCCGTTCAGACCCACAACCAGACCATAACCGACCAGTTGGTTCTGCCGAACCCCTTCAACCGACGCAAGATCCTTGATGCGGGATGTCTCAGCGCTTGCCCCGTTAATCATAAGGACCAAGGCAAAAAGGGGGGCTAAAAAGAACGGGGCATTTAATCGCATCGGGTAAACTTTCAATCAGATCCGATTGGAACGGCTCGACTTTTGGTAAGCGAAGCCTATGCCACCAGAAAAAGACTGATAACCCTATGAAATAACGTTGAAAATTTTAAACAATGCTGGAAATTTTGTTAGCCAAAGCGGAAAGATTTATCGCCTGATGGCAGGTTTTGCCTATCAAATTTACGGTTCGTTAACGATATAGTTGCTTATGATTGCTCATGTTTTTGATTACTGCGAGACTTTAAATGCGGATCGCTGGGCCATCATCACTGAAAGAGAGCGTGACCGCGCGTCCGGGTTTGACGGGCGGCGGCAAGGGCGTCTTTCGGGTTGAGGCGGACTCCGCCGGGACGCGCGAGTCAACGGCTATGGCAGCCTCGCATGGCTTAAACGCGCTGCAAGGCTTGATGGCATTGCAGGAAGAAGGCGAGCCCGCGCGCGTCAGGCGGCAGAAAGCCGCCAAGCGCGGCTTCGTGTTGCTGGATGCGCTAGGTGCGCTAAAGGCCGGTTTACTTGCAGGTAAGCCCGATGCTGCGGCGGTTCAGGCGCTTCGAATCGGTCTTGATGAAGCGCGCGCGACCGAGCCTGATGCAGAATTGAAGCCAATTTTGAACGCCATTGATGTTCGCGCCGCCGTCGAACTTGCCAAATTGGGCCGATAAATTTGGCGATCCGTTATTTGTCGTAGCATCGTCATTGAAATCACGCTAACAGACAGCGCGAAAGCAGGCCTAAAGATGCCCTG
Organism: Hyphomicrobiales bacterium; assembly: GCA_947374125.1. Lineage (GTDB taxonomy): Bacteria > Pseudomonadota > Alphaproteobacteria > Rhizobiales > Beijerinckiaceae > CAIUPE01. The sequence continues at coordinate 9,667 of CANCAR010000088.1, forward strand.
CTGCTGGGGATGCCTGCATCGCCAGTGGTTTGGCGAGCCGGTAGAAACGATCCATGGGTAGAATGATGAGCATTGCAGAGACGCTTGAACCTTCCTACAGGCCTACCGAAGAAGAGCCTTTCATGAACGAGCGGCAGCGGAATTATTTCCGCAAGAAGTTGCTTGACTGGAAGGATGACATTTTGAAGGAGTCGAGGGAAACGCTTGCTAATCTTCAAAATGACAGCGAAAATCACCCGGATATCGCTGACCGCGCGTCTTCTGAGACGGATCGCTCCATCGAGCTTCGCTCTCGCGACCGGCAGCGCAAGCTCATTTCCAAGATCGACGCGGCTTTAGCGCGTATTGATGATGGAACCTATGGCTTTTGCGAGGAAACCGGCGAGCCGATATCGATCAAGCGACTTGACGCGCGGCCGATTGCGACCCTATCGATTGAGGCGCAAGAGCGCCATGAGCGTAATGAGCGCGTCCACCGCGACGATTGATTCCGACGGCTGAAAAGAGAACGCCTCCCGCGGGAGAGGCGGGAGGCGTATGGCCGGGCCGGTGAAGACTTGGGGAGCTGCCGGCTTCGGCGGTTCGTTGTTTAAAATGGTAGAATGACGTCCATAACCTGCTGGCCATAGCGCGGCTGTTGGACATCGCTGATCTGGCCTCTGCCACCATAGGCAATGCGGGCTTCGGCAATTTTCATTGACTCGATGGTATTGTCGTTTTCGATGTCCTCAGGCCGGATGACGCCGCCGACAATCAATTCACGAATTTCGAAATTGACGCGTACTTCCTGCTTGCCCTCGATCACCATATTGCCGTTTGGCAGGATTTGGGTGACGACGGCGGCGATATTGGTGGCCAAGGTTTCCGCCCGCTTGACGGAACCGACACCATCGCTAGCGGAGGTAGACTGCGCGTTTAGGAGTGCTGACGGCGTAACGCCAGGCAGCGCCTTTTGCGCGTTGGTTTCAAGGCCAAACAGATTGGGCACGCCCATCGAATCCGAATTGGTGCGGGCGCGCTTGGTTTCATTGGCGATATCGGCGCTGTCTTTGAAGTTCACTTTGACGGTTACAAGATCGCCAATCTGGCGGGCGCGTTGATCCTTAAAGAAGCTGCGCGAGCCTTGTTGCCAAAGCGAATTGGCGGCGTGGTTGACGGGCACCGGATCCGGCATAGGCATGCGGACGGGCTTATAGTCGGCACTCGCGGTTGGGTCATCAATGGCGGACAAAGCAGGTGCGCGGCCGACCGAGGCGAGACGCTCGGCTGTATTGCACCCCGATAAAGCGACGGTAGCGAGGAGAAAGGCAAGGGCTTTTAGGCTTTGACGATGTGTCATGACGTTCTCCTCATTGAACCGAATTGGTCGATTGACGGGCAGCGACAGGTGCTGGGCTTGCGGAAATAGCAACAGCGCC
>CANCAR010000089.1 GCA_947374125.1 Hyphomicrobiales bacterium
CCTCATCCTTCGTCAGCCCACCTTTATCAAAAAGATAGTCAGCATATTCGTCGATCGTATTGAGGCCGATCGACATAAACTGCTTCCGCAGTCGGCTTTCGACAAAGCCCTTTTTCGTTACCGGTATTTTAAGACCAGCCGAAGCTTGAACGTGTTCAAGCAGGCGTCGGAAGTTTACAGTATCCATTACATTACATCCGACTGGTTGGGTGTAGGCGTCTTAAACGAGAGCGCTGATTGCAGTGAGTTCGGCGCTTGCGAAAAGCTTCTTGATATCGAAAAGGATCACGAAACTACCGCGTAAACGGCTTATTCCTCGGATGTAATCGGAATTCCATGTGACACCGACGTCAGGCGTTTCTTCGACCTCGTCGTGTTCAATTTCGGCCACCTCGAAAACTTGATCCGCCAGAAGCCCGACGCTGACGGGACCCTTTTCTAAATCAAGCTCCAGCACGAGAATACGCGTCTGCTCGGTGGCCTCCGCCGTTTGTAGACCTAGTTTTAGACGCAGGTTCACGACCGGCACGGTTTTTCCGCGCACATCGATAACGCCCGCGACAAAGGTCGGTGCTTTCGGAAGAAGCGAAATCTCCCGAAAGCCAAGGATCTCGCGGACGAATTCCACTTCGACCGCAAATACCTCTGAGCCAATGCCCAATGTTACGAAGCTCTGGCTTGATGCAGCCGCGCTCCGTTTGTTGGTTGTTCCCATCTTTTGAGTGGTCGAAGTCTGCATCGAAATTAACCCTTTTGATAGGCGGAGAAACCAGCGTCGCTGTCATTGGTCGACATGTCTAAGGTGAAGCCAGCGTTGCGATTGGACTTCGCTTTGGCCTTCTCGGCCACAGGCTTCGATTTCTTTCCTTGTCCCTGGTTGCGCGGCGTTGAGGAACCGGTTGCGCGGCGCTGACGCGGTGCTTCTTGCTCAACCTGGAAGAAGCTGATCGTGTCTTGCAATTCAATCGAGCGATTATTGAGCTCAACCGCCGTGGTGGACATTTGCTCAGCGGCTGCGGCATTCATCTGGATCACCGAATCAAGCTGCTGGATGGCTTTATTGATCTGGCCCGCGCCGACATCCTGCTCGCGAACGGCGGCACTGATTTCCTCAACGAGTTCCGAGGTTTTGCGGATATCGGGAACAAGGCGAACCAGACGATCGCCCGCGCCTTGGGCTGCGCTCACGGTCTCAACCGAAAGCGCACTGATTTCGGTAGCCGCCGTTTGCGAACGTTCGGCAAGCTTACGAACTTCGGACGCCACAACGGCAAAGCCCTTGCCGTGCTCGCCTGCACGGGCGGCCTCAACGGCGGCGTTCAGCGCAAGCAGATCGGTCTGGCGTGCAATTTCCTGAATGATCGAAATCTTGCCAGCGATGGTCTGCATGGCTTGAACGGTTTTCAAAACGGCATCACCGCTCTGCTCCGCATCGATGGCGGATTGCTTGGCAATCTTTTCCGTTTGGTTGGCGTTCTCAGCCGTCTGTTTGATGTTGGACGCGATTTGCTCCATCGAGGACGCAACTTCACCTGCGGCAGCGGCCTGTTCCGTCGAGCCTTGGCTCAATTGTTCCGTGCTGGCCGACATTTGCTGGCTACCGGCGGCAACGGAATTAGCGACCTGATTGGTCGTTTCAACGATTTCACGCAAACGTAGAACCATTTGCTCCAACGCCAAGGCCAAATCACCGAATTCATCATTCGGAATATTGCTGAAATCGCCATCAAGCTCGCCATTGGCAACGGCGGACGCGATATTGACGGAACGCGTGAGGTTTGAGGTAATGTTAATCGCAAGCCATGTGCCCAATACGGCGGCCAGCAGAGCAGCAGCACCCGACATCAAGATCTGATACCAACGCATCGCACCATAGGTCGCGTCATTGGCTGCAATGCCGTCAAGCATGTCACGGCCTTCGACGTCACCAAGCTTTTCCAAGTCGGCATCCAAACGATCAGCGACCGCTTTGGCCTCGGCCGAAGCCGTTTCGTTGCCCTTGAGGTCTGATTTAGAGAGCGTTTTTTCGACAACCTCATTGAACGATTTGAAATCCACGCCGATCACTGCAAGTGCTTCGCGGTTATCGGTGCCTGAAAGCTTGCTCAGGCTATCAAGGTTCTTTTTGAACTCATCGCGCGCGCTCATGGATTGCTGCACGAAGTGATCGCGGGCCGCCTTATCGTCAGAAAGCAGAAAATCACGCTCACTGCGCTGCATTTCAACGACTGATTTTTGCAAGTCCAGCGCGAGCCTTTGACGCTCGGCGACATTGCGGATCAAATGGGCCGAGCTTTCGGATAGGTTGCTCAATCCATAAATCGCGATGAAGGCAGACAGCACCGACATGCCGACGATCAAGATAAACGTCAAGGCAAGTCTAATCTTAATATTAAAACGCATTTTCAACTCCCTACCTTCGTCATTTTCACCCTTTGAAACTGGGAATCGAAAACAACGTACTCAACATGACATTCGATTAGCTTTGTAGATTAAAGTACTCAGTAAAATTTCGAAAATCGTCTTGTGAATGGATCGAATAAAATGAATCTATTTTTATGATTTACTTATTTTTTCCGGCACGCATTCAATAAAAACTATCCTCTTGTTGAATGACTATGCCAGGGCGCTCATCGAGGCCAGTTCCGACGTTCCAAAGAGCTTTTTGATATCGAAAAGGATCACAAAGCCCCCGTGTAACCGGCTTATTCCGCGGATATAGTCAGAATTCCAAGCGACACCCACATCCGGCGTCTCCTCGACCTCTGCTTCTTCAATTTCGGCGACTTCAAAAACCTGGTCTGCCAGCAAACCCACGCTGACAGGGCCCTTTTCAAGATCAAGCTCAAGCACGAGGATGCGGGTCATCTCCGTTGCTTCCGCCGTCGGCAGGCCCAGCTTCAGCCGCAGGTTCACGACAGGCACGGTTTTACCGCGCACATCAATGACACCTGCGACGAAGTCGGGGGCTTTCGGGAGAAGAGAAATCTCCCGAATGCCAAGGATTTCACGCACGAATTCAACTTCGACAGCGAATACCTCTGAACCAATGCCCAGCGTCACGAAGCTCCGGCTTTTCGAAGCCGTTACGCGTTTGGCCAATGATCCGATTTTTTGATGTGTCGAAGCTGACATCGTCCTTATCCTTTGTTGTAGGCGGAGAAGCCTGCGTCGCTGTCGCCTGACGACATGTCGAGGCTAAAGCCAGCCTTGCGGCCCGATTTACCCTTCATCGCGTCAGCCATCGGCTTCGCTTTGCCCATATTCGCGGGCTTCCGGCTGGCTGTCCGGCGCGAAGAACCGCCTTCCTGTTCAACCTGGAAGAAGCCGATCGTATCCTGCAGCTCGTTCGAACGGTCGTTGAGTTCTGCCGCTGTTGTCGACATTTCCTCAGCCGCTGCTGCGTTCTGCTGGATGAGCGAGTCAAGCTGCTGGATGGCCTTGTTGATCTGGCCAGCGCCAACATCCTGTTCACGCACGGCGGCGCTGATTTCCTCGACCAGTTCAGACGTCTTGCGAATGTCTGGAACAAGCCGTGTCAGACGATCACCGGCACCTTGGGCAGCGCTCACGGTATCGACCGAGAGGGCGCTGATTTCGGTAGCAGCTGTCTGAGAACGTTCAGCAAGCTTACGAACTTCGGAGGCGACAACCGCGAAGCCTTTACCATGTTCGCCTGCACGCGCTGCCTCAACGGCGGCGTTAAGAGCGAGCAGATCGGTCTGACGGGCAATTTCTTGAATGATCGAAATCTTGCTCGCGATCGTCTGCATGGCTTGCACGGTCTTGAGAACCGCTTCACCACTCTGCTCGGCGTCAATCGCGGATTGCTTCGCGATCTTTTCCGTCTGGCTGGCGTTTTCAGCCGTCTGCTTGATGTTCGAAGCCATCTGCTCCATCGAAGAAGCAACTTCGCCAGCGGCTGAGGCCTGCTCGGTTGAGCCTTGGCTCAACTGATCCGAGCTGGCTGACATTTGCTGGCTACCGGCGGCGACCGAATTGGTGACCTGGTTGGTGGTGCCAACAATGTCACGCAGACGCTGAACCATCGTCTCGAGTGCCACACCAAAGGCATCCTTATCGGAGCGGCGCGTGGCCTCAACCAATAGGTTCCCCTCGGAAATGGCCGAGGCAATGTCCGACATGCCACGCAGATTTTCGACCATGTTCTTCAACGCCGACAACAAGTCACCGAATTCGTCATTCGGGATGTTGCTGAAGTCGGAGTCGAGTTCGCCGACAGCCACCAATTTCGAAATGCCAACCGAGCGGTTGAGGTTCGAGGTGATGTTAACCGCAAGCCAGGTACCAAGAATGGCCGACACGAGGGCCGCAGCGCTCGACATCAGCACTTGATACCAGCGCATGCTGCTATAGGTTGCCTCATTTTCAGCCAAGCCCTCGGCCATGGCCAGACCTTCGTGCTTGGTCAGCTTTTCCAAGGCGTCATTGAGCGAATTCGCAAATTTCTTGCCTTCACCGGAAGAAATGCCACCAGCCTTGGTTTCGGTATTCGCGCGAACAAGCCCGTTGATCCGGTTTTCGAAGATATCGATATAGGCCTTGAACTTGCCGCTCACTTCTTCCATCGCCTTTTTGTCAGCATCGGTAGAAAGCGCGCCAGCAGCGGCGTCCAACATCTTCTTAGCGGAAGTTAGTTTCGGAGCCATGTTGTCCAAAGCCGCCTTAGTTCCAGCATCATCAGATGCAAGATTGGCTTCGCGCAGGAAGGACCGGGCTTCAGCCCAATGCATCATGCCAGTCATGAGGTTTGAGACAGCCTGCGCATTGCCGCTCTTGGCTAAGGTGACAGTGAAGGCCTCAGCCGCAGCCGAGGCTTCAGCGTAGGTCTTGCTTTCATCGCCCGTCACGATCACGAGGGCTTGGCCGTTGGAGTGGGTGCGACCGATTTGAAGCACTTTATCTTGCGTGTCGCTAAAGGCTTTGAATTCAGCGCCAATGGCAGCAAGCGAATCGCGGCCTTCATTGCCCGAAAGTTTGTTAAGGCTCTCGAAGCTGGATTTAAAGTCTGCACGAGCGGTTAAAGCAGCCTGCTCATAATGATCCATATCCGCTTTCTCGCTGGAGAGGAGAAAGTCACGCTCTTCGCGCTGCATTTCAGCAACGGATTTCTGCAAATCCAACGACAAGCGCTGACGCTCGCCGACATTATTGATCAGGTTCGCCGAGCTCGTAGCCAATGAACTCAAACCATGAATAGCGATAAACGCCGCTAGGACCGACATACTCACGATAAAGGCGAAGGTTATCGCCAACCTTGTTTTGATACTAAAACGCATTTTTAGTTCCTCACTCTTCACTCTACTTGATCTAAGGACTGGCGATAGATCGATGATTACAAAACTAATTCAACACCGGACTTAACTGGCTTCTTGAAGTTCATCACCTTCGTTGAAATTGAACACGCGGTTCAAATCGAGCACCATAACGAATTCGTCGTTGCGGCGACCGATTGAGCGTACAAACTCAGGCGGCCAACGCATGCCCACCCGCGGCACGTCGTCTTCCATCATGGAATCAAGCGCCGAAACCTCGAAAACCTTATCGGCGATGATGCCGACGATGAGGGCCTCGCCTTCAACGAGAAGTTCAAGAACGACAACGCGTGAATCAATCGTGGGCGGGATAACATCGATATTGAAACGCATCCGCAGGTCCGCAAGCGGCACAACACGGCCGCGCACATTGACCAGACTGCCCACAACAGGGTTCGATGTCGGCACAGGGGTCATGGTGCCGACGTCTAAAATTTCCCGGACGATACTGGCCGGAATGGCGAATGTTTCGTCGCCAAGACCGATCCTCAAGAATTGTCCATTCTCATCAGAATGATTGTTTGCCATTTTAAATCCTAAGCAACACGAAGGTGTTCTTCGCGGATTTGACCCGCTTCGATCAGACGAACGACGTCCAGAATGAGCACGACGCTACCATCGCCAAGGATGGTCGCTCCCGAGAAGCACTGGACATCTTTATGAAGGCGGCTCAGCGACTTGATGACGGTCTGGTGATCGCCCACAAGCCGATCCACAACGAGGCCGACGCGGCGATCAGCGGTTGATACGATAACCACCTTCTCGTAATCCGGCGGCGGGCCCTCGATGCCAAACAGTTCACGCAAGCGCATAAACGGCACGAGATCATTGCGGATATCGAGGAAGTTGCTGCCTGCTGCGGCGGATGTCGCAAGCTCAACGCATTCTTCAACGAAGGACAGCGGGATAACGTAATTGTGGCCGCCAATCTCAACGAGCAAACCGTCGACGATCGAAAGCGTCATCGGAATACGAACCGTAATCGTCGTTCCAACGCCGCGCTCGGTGGTGACCTCGACCGTTCCGCGCAATTCTTCAATGTCGCGCTTGACGACATCCATGCCGACGCCACGACCCGAAATTTCGGTGACCTTCTCGGCGGAAGACACAGCCGGCATGAAAATCAATTCAAGCGCTTCGCGCTCGGAGAACTCACGATCCTGGCTGACCAGACCCTTGGCCTTGGCCGATCTGACCACCGCATCGGTATCGATCCCTTTGCCATTGTCGGTAACTTCAATGACGATCAAGCCGTTTTTATTATAGGTATTGAGAATGATCTCGCCTTCAGCCTCTTTACCCGCGGCTTCGCGCTCTGCTGGGAATTCAAGGCCGTGATCCAACGAGTTTCGGATCAAATGCTTGAGCGGTCCGCTGATCTGTTCGGAAACCTTTTTATCCACTTCGGTTTCCTTGCCGATGATGGTCAGCTTCGCTTTTTTGCCCGATTGCATGCAGTAATCGCGAACCAAACGCGTCATCGGATCAAACGCGCCACCAATCGGCACCATTCGGATCGTCATCGCTTGGTCCTGCAATTCGCGCAACGACCGCGAGCTATCGTCCAAAATACCGATGAGCGAGTCGGCCAAAGCGCGATCTCGCCGCTCGACAATCGACTTGAAGCTGTCCAGTCGCGCGCCAATCGTAATCAGCTCGCCTACCAAATTCACGAGACGATCCAGCTTGTTGATGTCGACGCGAATGGATGTGAGCTTTTGAGAAGCCTGTGTTTCCACCTTTTCATCTCCTTTCGTCTGTTTTCGGCCCGCTGGCGCAAGGGACGTTTCATTGGCTGCACTTGATACCGGTTGAGACGGTGTCGGCGATGGGGTTTCGAAGGGTTCCGAGCGAAGCGAAGAAGCGGGCAGCGCTGCCACGCTGTCGCCCGCTACTTTCGCATCGATTTCGGCTTGGTTTTCTGGCGCATCGGGCAAGAAATTGAGATCTTCGATCCGGACCTCGTGAATGCCGTCCCATTGCGAGAAGAGCGCAAGAACCGTTTCGGTTTCCGTGGTTGTCGTAAGCTGGAACGAACGCCACAGGTGAATGGCACCCGCCAGCCGCTCCGATTCATCCGGGATAGATCTCTCATGCGAGATTGAAACGAGTTCGCCAAGTGCTGCGAGCCCTGCCGAAAGAGTGGCCAGTTCCTGCTCGGATGGAAGTCGATCCAGTTGGGTCAGGAATTGGATCAGATAGATTTTGGAGCGGGTTTCGACCGGCTCCTCGCTGATTTCGGTCGCAGCGCTCGGAGCCTCAACCGCTGGAGCGGGAGCGGTTGGGACTTCTGGTGCTTTGGGGGCGGACGCAACCTGCTCAGCTGGCTTTTTGCCAAGCGCTTCCAAAATAGCGTGGTGGGTCGCAGCAATCAGATCCGTGTTCTGAAGTGGATTGCCATAGGCGGCCTGCATGAAGTCTTTAAGGCAATCCAAAGACTGTAGCAAAACGGTCGCTATTTTTGCCGTTAGCGGAATTTTGCTTTTACGTACTTCATCGAGAAGGTTTTCGGCATCGTGCGTAAAATTGGCGAGGTCATCGAGACCCACCATGCCAGCGCCGCCTTTGATCGTATGGATGTTACGAAAAAGCCGTGAGACGAGGTCAATATTACCCGGCGTTTCTTCTAAGGCTAAGAGATCTTTCTCAGCATCGAAGAGCAGCTCAGCCATTTCTTCTAGAAATCCAAGTTGGATTTCCATATTTTCGTCATTTGTCGACATGGATTACTTACTCTTCATGATGAATGAACCGTCCCAATCAGCTTCGGGCGGGTTCTCAGCGTAATATTCACAGCGTTCAATGTAGAGGGCAGACGTCTTGTCATTGGGCGAGATTTCGCGGCAGGCCCGGAAGGCGTCTACTGCATCGTTCCAAGACCGTGAGCGATAAAGCTCCATCGCGCCGCGGAATTCCTCGCAGAGACGGCGATGCCGTTCGAGTTCCGCACCATCGAGATGCTGATAGATTTCGTGAATAATCATGGGCTGCGTTTTGCCCTTAACCGCCACGAAATCGATTTCACGGGATTCAAAAATATCATGATCCAACAGATCATACGTATCGCCCGAGACGATGATGCCGACGCCGTAGTATTTCGTGAGTGACTCCAAGCGGGATGCGAGATTAACCGCGTCCCCGATTACCGTTGAATCGATCCGCGTATCGCTTCCCAGCGTTCCCATCATCACATGGCCGGTATGGATGCCAATACCTTGGAGGATTGGGGTGTGAGGAGGCCCTGAGCGTTCTTTATTCCATTCGGTCAAGCGGCGCTGCATCCCGATGGCGGCCTTAACCGCCGAATCCGCTTGCTCGCTCTCCTCCTGGTCAAACAACGCCATAATCGCATCGCCGATGAATTTATCAACGAACCCGCCATTGGCATCGATCGAAATCTGCATGTTGGCGAGGTACTCGTTCAGAAAACTGAACAATTCCTCAGGCGGCATGCCTTCTGAAATCGTTGTAAATCCACGGATATCGCTGAACAGCGTGGTGATGCGCGTGGCCTGCACATTACCGGGACGAATATTCTCAATGCCGTCTTTGGCAACGCGCTCGAGAAATTTCTTCGGAACGAATTTCTCGAAAATGCGTGTCATCAACGCGATGGCTTCATTTTCAGCCAATTGGATTTTTGTGGTCCGGAGTTCTTCGAACGCCTTCTTTTGATCAGCAAGCGCGACCGCGAGATTTTGCGTCAAGGCCCGGTTGGCGTCTTCGGCCTTTTTGGCTCGAATGAGGCTTTTCACCCTTGCCAGCATTTCACCGGCATCGAAGGGTTTGCCAAGATAATCGTCGCAACCCAGCATGGACAGGCCTTTGACGACCTCTTCCTTACCCGCTTGAGCGGTCAAAAAAATCACCGGGATGTTTTTCCAGACCGGGTCCGATTTGAGAACCTTGATGCAAGCATCGCCCGAAAGGATCGGCATATTACGATCAAGCACAACAATATCGGGAAGTTGATCGATAGGCGTTTTTTCAAAATGGCGAAGCGCTTGCTCCCCATCATGCGCTTCAATGATCTCGTCAATCTCTAAATCGGATGCACGAGAAAGCAAAGATCGGACCTGTGTTCTCACTGTCCTTGAGTCATCGACAATTATAGCACGCGTTACCAACGGATGACCCCTTAAACTCTACACAAACAGAACACACTACTAATTTTTTAGATCGCATTAGTTAAAATTTGGTTCTTAATTTTTAACTGTAATATTTGACAGAATCAAATTACCCTTCTGTTATTAAATTAACATTTTATTCATAATTTTATTGAGAAAAATAACGTTTATGTTATTTAACGGTTAAATTATTACGTCAGTGTTATTTTAATTCATTTGAATTTTCTCTGTGGATTATATATTTTGATGTGAACGGGTTTGTTCTTGGACCGCTTGGAAACCGAATGGCTGAACGGAAATTATCGGACGAGGAAGTCAAAGCCCTTCTCGAGGGACTCGGGGAAGGGCTGATTGACCTCGAGGCAGGGGCACCGGCTAAAAAAGAATATAAAAAATATACGTTGGGCGCCGACGATATAACGCTGTTGGGCGACCTTTATACGCTGCGCATTATAAACGAGCGGTTTGGACGACAAATTCGCAATGTTTTATTGCCAATGCTGAGGTTCGCGCCTCGTGTGGGTACCTTGCCACCGAAGATTACCCGATTTGATGAATATTCCTCTGGTCTTGATTCCTTCGTCAGCCTCGCGACGCTGAGGGTTGACGCGCTCAAGGGTACGGTTTTGCTGGTCACGCCACCGCGGCTGATCAGCATCTTGGTCAATAGCTTCTACGGAGGCCGCGGCGAAAGTCAGATCACCCGTTCAACTGAATTCACGCCGATGGAAGAACGCCTGATCCAGATTATCATTGAGGGCGCAGCCGCGACGCTGACGGATGCGTGGAAAGACGTCTATCCGACGAATTTTGAGTTTCTAAACAGTGAAATCAATCCGTCGTTCTTGTCGTTTCTCGATGGTACGGAGCAGATTGTACTGTGCGCTTTTGCTATTCAACTGCCTTTTGCCAAGCAATGCGTCATCGAAATTGCCTATCCTCTGCAGATGTTGAAACAAATCGCGCCACTCTTGCGCAGTAAGGTGCAAACGGTTGGCGATAGCTCCGACAGCAATTGGACAGAACGTCTCCGTGAAGCACTGCTCGATGTGACGCTCGAAATAGCGCCTCGAATTGCCGAACCCTCCATTGATATGGCGAGTTTGTTGCAACTAAAGCCCGGCCTTACCATTCCGATCGAAGCGTTCGCGGACGTTCCCGTCTTTGTCGGCGGACAATCAATCTATAAGGCAAAGATGGGCGAAAAAGACGGAAAAATGGCCATTTCTATTGTTTAGGCCGCAGGGATCGGAACTCAAAAATGCCTGAAGAAGAAAAGCAAAATACGGTTGGGTCGGGCGTCGAATCCGCCAAAATGAACCTGCGTAACTTAGAAAATATTGAAGTTAAGCTGACCGTTGTCGCGGGC
>CANCAR010000090.1 GCA_947374125.1 Hyphomicrobiales bacterium
GATGTGGCGTTGAATTTCGCTGGTGCCGTCCCAAATGCGCTCCACACGCGCATCGCGCCACCAGCGTTCAATCTTCAGCGATGACATTAAGCCCATGCCGCCATAGATTTGAATGGCTTTGTCGGTGACGCGGGCAAGCGTCTCGGAGGCAAAGAGTTTCGCCATCGCAAAATCGGTATCGGTTGACGTGCCTTTGTCGAGCTTGTCGGCGGCGGCAAGGGTGAGCAAATCGGAGGCTTCAATCTCGGTGAGCATATCGGCCAACTGAAACGACACGCCTTGAAACTTGCCGATCACTTCACCGAATTGTTTGCGTTGCGAGGCCCAGTCGAGGGCGGAATCAAGCACGCGGCGCGCACGGCCAACGCTTGTGGCGGCAACGGTGAGGCGCGTAGCGCCCAACCATTCCCCCATCAATTCAAAGCCCTTGTGCTCTTCGCCGAGCAATTGGCTTTCATGCAGCACGCAATCATCGAAGAAGAGTTCGCATTGATGATAGCCCTTATGCGAGACACATTTTGGCCCGCGTCGCATCGTAAAACCGGGCGTGCCCATATCGACTAAAAACGCGCTGATCTTGGCCTTTTTGCCTTTGGAGGTTTCTTCCACTCCAGTCGCCGCCATCAACACCACAAAGTCGGATTTATCCGCATGGCTGATGAAATGTTTCGAGCCATTGATGACATAGGTGTCACCTTTTTTCTCGGCCTTTGTTTTCATGGAGCGAACGTCAGAACCGGCTCCGGGTTCCGTCATCGCCAAGCAATCATGGCGCGTGCCTTTTATGACGGGGATGAGATACCGCTCGATCTGATCACCCTTGCAGCCTTGCAAAATATTGGAGGGCCGCGCGATGCACATTTGCAGGCCATAGGATGCGCGGCCCAATTCGCGCTCAAGCAGTGTGAGCGAGAGATTATCCAATCCGCCGCCGCCATATTGCTCCGGCATATTCGCGGCATAGAGCCCGAGTTCGATGGATTTTTTCTGAATTTCGGCGGCTAGATCAGCGGGCACATCATCGATTTCTTCGACCAAATCCTCATGCGGATAAAGCTCGTTTTCGATGAACGAACGCACCGTATCCACCAACATCTGCTGTTCTTCGGAAATCGGAAAGCCGCTCATGATGCTGAAGTCTCTTTGCGTTTGATGCCCAAGACGGTGCCAACAGTTTTGGGTTTTGGTAAAACGGAATGCGCTTTGAAGATCGCTGAAAGCCGATGGAATAGATCGGGCGGTAACGGTGATGATTTACCGGCTTTCATATCGACATGCATCAAAAGCTGTTCGCCGGTTGCGAGTAATTCGCCCGTTTTTTCGTTATGCACTTCATGAAAGATGTGCAGACGCTTGGCATCCAAATCGAGCAACGTGAGCGAGAAGGAAAGGTGATCACCTTCGGAACATTCGCGGTAATTATGGATACGCGTTTCAATCGTATAAAGCGATGAACCGCTCGCGCGATAGGCTTCATCAATGCCGAAAAACCTAAAAAACGCGTCTGAATGGTCGCCCATCACGAGAAGATAAACGCTCTCGCTCATATGGCCATTATAATCGGTCCATTCGGGCTTAACCGTGCAGGTGTGGAGCTTTAACGGCGCCGGAATCGGCGCCGTCTCGTCCCAGCCCTTGAAGGGAATGCCTTCATAAGGCGCAACAATGCGTTTTATGTCGCCAGACATGGGCGTTAACGTTGCTTTTTCAAACCAAGTTTCACGCGGGCTTCCACAGGCGTTAACGCCCTAGCCCCCATCCGCTCGATGATTTCTTTCGCACGCGCCACGAGGGTGCCGTTGGTGGCATGCACGCCTTTGTCGAGCCAAATATTGTCCTCTAAGCCAACGCGGACATTGCCGCCGAGCAGCACGGCTTGGGCAACAAACGCCATCTGATTGCGGCCAATCGCAAAGCCTGCCCAGTTACAATCCGGCGGCAAATGGTTGCGCATCGCGAGCATTGCTTCGGTGGTGGCTTCCGCACCCCACGGAATGCCAAGGCAGAGCTGGAAGAGCGGTGGATTATCGATCAAGCCTTCAGCCATTAATTGCTTGGCGAGCCAAATATGGCCCAATTCAAACGCTTCGATCTCGGGCTTCACACCTGCTTTTTGAATGCGAGCCGCCATATCGCGGAGCAAATCGGCGGTGGCTAAAAACGCACCATTGCCGAAATTGAGCGAGCCGCAATCGAGCGTGCAGATTTCGGGACGAAGCTCTTCGACATGGGCGACGCGTTCGGCGGCATCGGCCAAATCCGAGCCGGGGCCGGGAATGCCGGGGTTTTTAGGATCATAGGCGTAATCGCCCCCCATACCGGCGGTGAGGTTGATGACAATATCGACGCCCGAGTCGCGGATCATCTTCACCGCCTCACGGTAATGAACAATGTCGCGCCCTGCTTTACCCGTCTCGATATGGCGGACATGGAGATGGGCAATCGCGGCACCCGCATGCGCCGCCTCAATTGCCGCGTCCGCTATCTGGCGCGGGGTCACCGGAATAGCTGGATGCTTGCCGACGGTATCGCCAGCGCCGGTCACGGCGCAGCTGATGATGACTTCATGGTTCATAGCGTTTTCTCCACGTGACGGCAGCATTGCAGTTGATAGCCGCATGATACGGTTTTAATCGCCCATGTCGATTGGCGGATGCCGACCCTCCTGCGTCTTGAAGCGACAGGCTATGCGGTATTGGCGTAAATTTGGGAAGGGGTATGCCGCATGGATGAGAAAGTGGAACCAAAGCTAGGCCGCGACTGCCCGGCGGATTGCCTCTGCCCGTCTTGCCTGAGGGCTTATGCGGAGGAGTTGAGCGCTAAGGGATTGGGGCCTGCGTGAGGTATACTTGATATTAGCATTATGATAATAATGGACAAAAATATATTAGCATTATGCTACTATTCGTGAGGGCTAATCGATGAACCAGCAAGTGATAACGACGCCAAAGGGCGAGAGAATGGTTATTCTGCCGGAGGCCGAATATTTGCGCTTGCTGGAAGCCTTTGAGGACAGCGAAGACCTCGAATCGGTTCGTGGTTTTAAAGAGCGCTTGGCTGCAAGTGAAGAAGAGCTTTTACCCGCTGCTATGGTCGACGCAATTTTAGAAGGCCAAAACCGCGCCCGCGTTTGGCGCGAGCATCGCGGGCTAACGGCGGCGGCGCTGGCGAAACAGGCGGGGATTGCTTCGGCCTATCTCTCGCAAATTGAGACGGGCAAGCGGGAAGGGACTGTGGAAACCTATCGTAAGCTGGCTGCGGCATTGGGAATTACGTTGGACGATTTGATTGGGTGATTATCTCCGCCTCTCCCGCAACAACCCGCCATAAATCTCAGCATCCGTGCACAAGCCCACGAGCCTTCCCTCGCCATCCACAATCCCCAGCGGGTGACCGCTTTTTTGCCTTAGCGCGATGGCGGTTTTGAGGCGGATATCGGCGGGGGCCAACACGATGCCGCTTTCCGTTGCCCGATCGGGAAGAATCCCGTCTACCCCGCATGCAATCAACCGGTGCGGCGCTCCGTTATAGACCGCCGCGAAAGGGTAATTGGAATCGTCCAGCGTAATCGCTATCTGCCGGTTCGCGTCGAAATACACATTTGAGCCTTCCCGAAGGCACGCCGCAAGCGGTTGCATGATCGAGCCTGCTTTGAGCACATTCAGCGGGTTCATATGCGCCACGAATTCAGCAACGTAAGCGTTGGCGGGTTTGAGGATAATCTCTTCCGGCGTTCCCCACTGCACGATGCGGCCGCCTTCCATAATCGCGATGCGGTTGCCTATTTTCATCGCCTCGTCGAGGTCGTGGCTGACAAAGAGGATGGTCTTTTTCAAATTCTTTTGCAGCGATAAAAGCTCATCCTGCAATTTGGTGCGGATGAGCGGGTCAAGCGCCGAGAAAGGCTCGTCCATCAAGAGCAAATCAGCGTCCGTTGCAAAGGCGCGGGCGAGGCCCACGCGTTGTTGCATCCCGCCTGAAAGCTCATGGCCATATTTATCAGCCCATGGGTCAAGCTGAACCATTTTGAGCTTCTCATCAACAATCCGGTCGCGTTCCACCTTGCCAAGACCGCGCAGCTCAAGCCCCAAGCCAACATTGTCTCTCACCGTCCGCCAGGGCAGAAGAGCAAATTGCTGAAACACCATGGCGACGCTGGTGGTACGCACGGCGCGCAAGGTTGGCGCATCGATCGCCGCTATATCGACAAGCGACCCTTGATGACGAAGCAAAACCTTGCCGCGCGTGACGCTGTTAAGGCCGTTGACCGCCCGCAAAAGGGTGGACTTTCCAGAGCCGGAAAGGCCCATGAGCACGCAAATCTCACCCTCTTCTACCGCGAGCGATGCCCCCGCAACCCCAACCACCGCATTGGTGGCTTTGAGGATCTCATCCCGCGTTTCGCCGCGATCAAGGCGAGCCAGCGCCTCTTTTCGGGCTGAGCCAAAGACAATATCGACCTGATCAAAAACCACATGGCTCATGAGGCATGTCCCTTGGGCCGACGCTCGGGCAATTTGCAGACCCGATCCAGAATGATCGCAAGGATCACAATCGCAAGGCCCGCCTCAAAGCCCATGCCGATATTCACCGTGTTCAACGCGCGCACCACGGGTTTACCCAACCCGCCCGCGCCAACGAGCGCCGCAATCACCACCATCGACAGCGAAAGCATGATGCATTGTGTGATGCCCGCCATAATGGTCGGCAACGCGGCGGGTAATTCAATTTTCCAAAGCAGCTGTCGCTTGGTGGCCCCAAAGGCTTCGCCCGCCTCGATGAGATATTTCGGCACCGATGAAATGCCCAATTGCGTCAGGCGGATGGGGGCAGGAATGGCAAAAATCACGGTGGAAATCAGACCGGGGACAACGCCAAGGCCGAACAGGATAAGGGTCGGGATCAGATAGACAAAGGTTGGTATCGTCTGCATCAGATCAAGAATGGGGCGCAGCACGGTAAAAAGCGTGGGACGATGCGCGGCGGCAATACCAATGGGTACCCCGATGACAACCGAAACCAAAGTTGCGGAGACCACAAGCGAAAGCGTCTCCATTGTCGCATCCCAATAGCCAAGATTGGCAATCAGCAGCAGGGAGGCCGCACTCCCCAAAGTGAGGACGAGTGACCGGTGGAGCCAATAAACGCCTAAGGAAAAAACCGCGATAAAGGCGATCGCCGGAACCGATTGCAGCGCGAAGGTCACCCCATCAATGCCGGCACCGACGGTGGTTGAAATCGCATCAAAAAAGTCCGCGCCCTGATCCGTAAGCGTCGAGACAAAGGCCTCGATCCATGTCCCGAGCGGTAGCTTATGGGTGGTGATCCACTCGTTCATTGGTGTGGGTGCCTTTTGAGGGATGAGGCGGCGAGCGATATACCAAAATCGTCATTGCGAACGAATGTGAAGCAACCCAGCTGATGTTGCCAATTTAAGCGCATTTAAGCCGTTGCGCCCTTTCAACAACCACAATCTAGGTTGCTTCGCTGTCGCTCGCAATGACGGATCTTTATTACAGCCCCAACGCTGCCTTAACAGCAGGAAGTCCAGGTTTGCCATCGAGCGTTGTTACGCCTGCGAGCCATTTGTCGAGCGTGTCGGGATGCGCCTTCAACCAAGCTGCCGCGGCCTTATCGGCCTCCTGCTTATCAAACAAGATCGAACCCATGATCTCGTTTTCCATCGAGAGCGTGAAGGTCAGGTTCTTCAAGAGAGCACCGACATTCGGACAATCCTTCGAGTAACCTGCGCGGGTATTGGTGTAGATCGTCGCACCACCGAGATTTGGCCCGAAGACGTCATCACCGCCTTCAAGATATTTCATCTTAAACTTCGAGTTCATCGGATGGGGTTCCCAGCCCAAGAAAACGAGGTCTTCATTCTTCTTAGTGGCCCGCTCGACTTCGGCCAGCATGCCCTGTTCGCTCGATTCAACGAGTTCGAAACCCTTCAGGTCAAACTTATTGTCCTTGATCATATCAAGGATCAAACGGTTGCCGTCATTGCCGGGCTCGATGCCGTATAACTTGCCAGCCAGCTTGTCCTTCATCTTGGCGATGTCGGCAAACGTCTTGAGACCGGCATTATAGGTGTATTCTGGCACCGCAAGCGTGTATTTAGCGCCTTCCAGATTGGCCCCGATTACCTCAATCTGCTTCTTATCGAGGTAAGGCTTGCGGTCAGCCTCCATGGTCGGCATCCAATTGCCGAGGAAAACGTCGATTTTCTTGTTCTTCATCGAGGTGAAGGTGACAGGAACCGAAAGCACTTCTGTCTTGGCCGTATAGCCAAGGCCCTTCAAAACCTCAGATGTTGCGGCTGTCGTGGCCGTAATGTCGGTCCAACCCACATCCGAAAACCGAACCGTTTTGCAGGAACCAGCGTCCTTTGCGGTAGCGATACCAGGGATAAGAGCAAGCATTGCTGCTGCCGAGAGTGCCAATTTAAACGTGGAACGCATGAAAATCTCCCATTCCTCAATCATTGTTGGCCGAATTGCGGCATAATCTCTGCCTTCGGCGCGTCTTTTGAAAAGCAAGGACGTACCGCCCTCGTCACCTTTCGTGCCCCTATCAAACAATCTCGCGTCACTTTTGTCATCCCCTTTATTGGTGTCGACGCAATAGACTAAAATCGGGTCGGGTTTTGGCAATGCTCACAGCGCCTGCAATGGCTTTCTCGGTGCGTGAATGGCCGTGAAGCGTAGGGACTTTGACCTGATGACCACAGAGAGTTTCGATTATGTGATCGTCGGTGCGGGCTCCGCCGGCTGCGTGCTCGCCAATCGCTTGACCGAGGATGGAAAATCAACGGTTGCCGTGCTTGAAGCAGGCGGCGGCGATAAGTCCGTCTTCATCCAGATGCCGACTGCGCTCTCGATCCCCATGGGCATGGACAAGTATAATTGGGGCTACCATACCGAGCCGGAGCCCTTCATGGACGGTCGCCGTCTTAATCTTCCGCGCGGGCGTGTGATCGGCGGGGGTTCCTCGATCAATGGCATGGTCTATATCCGCGGCAATGCGCTGGATTATGAGGGCTGGGAAGCGCAAGGGGCCAAAGGTTGGGGCTATCGCCACGTATTACCCTATTTCCGCAAAGCCGAGACGCGCCAAGAAGGCGGCGATGCCTATCGCGGAGCAAATGGCGCGTTGCATACGAGTTATGGGCCGTTGATAAACCCGCTCTATTCCGTTTTTGTCGAAGCAGCCCAGCAAGCAGGCTATGCCGCAACCGAGGATGTAAACGGTTATCGGCAAGAAGGCTTCGGCCGCATGGATAGAACCATCCACAAAGGCCGCCGATGGAGCGCAGCATCCGCCTATCTAAAGCCTGCCACGGCACGGAAAAATCTGAGCATACGGATTGGTGTTCAGGCGACAAAAATAGAATTTGAGGGGAAGCGAGCGGTGGCAATCCGCTATCTCAAGGGCGGAGTGGAACAGCTTATCCGTGCGCGGCGCGAGATTATCCTAGCGAGCGGGCCGATTAACTCGCCGCAGCTTTTGAAACTTTCCGGCATTGGACCAACAGACGAGTTAAAGGCGAATGGCATTACACCGCTGCATCATTTGCCCGGCGTTGGCGAAAATCTGCAAGATCATTTGGAGTTCTATTTTCAACAGGCCTGTACTCGGCCTATCACGCTTTATTCCTCCATGAATGTGCTCGGGAAAGCGCTCATTGGCGTGCAGTGGGTGTTGTTTAAGAACGGCTTAGGTGCCACCAACCACTTTGAAAGCTGCGGCTTTATTCGCTCACGACCCGGTGTTCCTTACGCCGATATCCAATACCATTTCTTACCCGCCGCGATTGCCTATGATGGCAGCGTAAAGGCCGAGGCGCATGGATTTCAAGCGCATGCAGGACCGATGCGTTCGAAAAGCCGGGGCTGGGTGAAGCTCTCGTCTGGTGATCCACTGGCGGCTCCGAAAGTCCTGTTCAATTATATGAGCCATGAGGACGATCGAGTGGAAATGCGGGCTTGCGTGCGCCTCACCCGTGAAATCTTCGGGCAAAAGGCTTTTGATGCCTATCGGGGCGAAGAATTGCTACCCGGTAAGGATGTGCAAACCGACGAACAGATCGATGCCTTTGTGCGGCATCATGCGGAAAGTGCCTATCATCCCTGCGGCACCTGCAAAATGGGCGATCCTTCGGACCCGTTTGCCGTTGTGGACGCCGAGACGCGCGTTATCGGGCTTGAAGGTCTTCGCGTCGTCGACACGTCCATCATGCCCACCATCACCACCGGCAATCTGAATGCTCCCGCCATCATGATCGGGGAGAAGGCATCGGACATCATCAGGGGCCTATCGCCGCTGCCCGCATCGAACGTGCCGTTCTATCGCGCTGAGGGTTGGGAAGAGCGACAGCGCTAACAGCCCATACGTAAAGGGAAAATTGCGCTACTTTAGAAAAGCTATAAAGTATTGATTTTAAACATTTTTATTCTTTTCTAAGAGCCAGTGAAATGGTATTCTCTCCTCTTGCAGCGACGCCTTGAACGTCGTGATGTGAAAGGAAAATGATAGCCATGACTGATCTAGCTCTCTCGGATGTTTCTTGGAGTATTTTTGTTCAATCCGCCTCTATTTTATTGCGTGAAGGGCTTGAGGTGATCCTCGTCCTCGGTGCGCTTGTCGCTTATCTCGTGAAATCCGGCGCCGGTTCGCGCCTCTCTGCGCTCTATTCGGGCGCGGCACTTGGCGTTGTCGCGAGCTTTGGATTCGCCTTTTTGATTGAGGCCGTCTTTGGCGAAGCTGAAAGTAAGATGTTTGAAGGCGTCAGCATGCTCATCGCTGCTGGTTTGATGGTCTATGTCAGCGGCTGGCTGTTTGTGCGGCAAGACCCGCGTGCCTGGCAGGCCTATCTCCGAACCCATGCGGATGGAGCTTTGGCGGCCACTAATGTCGGCCTTTCGGTTGGCATTCTGGCCTTTTTCTCCGTGATCCGCGAAGGCGCGGAGACGGTCGTGTTTTATCATGCGCTCTCGAACTCTGTCGGAGGATGGTCGGCATCCCTTTTAGCAGGGTTTATGGTATCCGCCGTGGCGCTCGCGATTCTCTTCGGGGTCATGCGGGTTGTTTCCGTAAGACTGCCGCTTCGCCCGCTGTTCATCGTCACCTCGGCCTTCTTGTTTGTGATGGCGTTCCAGTTTGTGGGCGACGGCTTGCATGAATTCCAGGAGGCAAACCTGCTTTCCGAGAGCGATATCAACCTGCCTCATCTGCTGGCCGGTATCGGGTTCAAGGAAACATTGGAGGCACTTGGTGCACAGCTCGTCTTGCTGATCGGCGTGGTTGCAACCTTCGCTATGTTGCATTTCCGTGGAAGCACAACGCCTGCCGTTGCTGGTCGGTGATTAGACGGAATTGGTCGTTCTAAGACTTTGCTTCGCGGCCCCTTCTGGGATTTACTGTCTTAACGACAGATAAAACCAAGGGAGGCCGCGATGGGTGTCGAAGACGCAGGAATAGGGCGCAAACAACGCTCAGGCGGTCGCGACGCACGTCAACGCGGCCGTTCCGGACCAAGCGCTCCGGCCTATATATCCCGCGTCATTCCCCCTTACGAGATGATGTCTGAGGCGGGGCTCGTTGCACTTGAGAACGAGGCCGACCGGATCTTGGAGGATATTGGCTTCGAAATTCGCGGCGACGATGAAGCGCTAGCCCTTTTCAAAGCCGCAGGTGCTGACGTCAACGACCAACGCATCGTCTTTCCTCGCGGGCTTGTGCGCTCGATTATTCAGGCGACAACCCCTCGTGAATTTACCCAATACGCCCGCAACCCCGCACGGAATGTGGTGATTGGCGGCAATAATACCGTCTTCTCGCCCGCTTACGGCTCGCCCTTTGTGACCGATATCGACAAAGGCCGCCGCTATGGGACGATTGAGGATTTCCAAAATTTTGTGAAACTCGCCTATTCAACGCCCTATTTGCACCATTCGGGCGGCACCGTGTGCGAGCCCGTCGATTTGCCCGTGAATAAGCGCCATTTGGAGATGGTTTATTCGCACATCAAATATTCCGACAAAGCCTTTATGGGCTCGGTGACAACGGCACCTCGCGCCGCTGAATCGATCGAGCTTTGCCGGGTGTTGTTTGGTGCGGAATTTGTCGATCAACATTGCGTGATTTTGGGCAATGTGAACGTGAATTCTCCGCTGGTGCTGGACGGCGAAGCAAGCCGAGTGATCCGTACCTATGCGGCAGCGAACCAAGCCGCTGTCTGTGTGCCTTTTATTTTAAGCGGTGCCATGGGGCCGGTAACAACCGCTGGCGCGTTGGCGCAATGCTTTGCCGAGGCGATGGTGTGCGTGGCGCTGACCCAATTGGAGCGCCCCGGCGCACCGGCCATTTTGGGGAATTTCCTCTCGTCTATGTCACTCAAAACCGGTGCGCCCACCTTTGGCACGCCAGAGCCTGCTTTGGGCTATTTTGCCATCGGCCAATTGGCGCGTCGTTTGGGCGTTCCGTTGCGGTGTGGCGGCAATCTCTGCGCCTCAAAAATTCCCGATGCTCAGGCCGCTTATGAAAGCGCCAATTCGATGTGGCCCGCCTTTTTATGCGGTGCGAATTTTATTTTGCATGCCGCCGGATGGGCAGAAGGCGCACTCTCGATGTCCTATGAGAAATTCATCATGGATACCGAGCAATGCGGCGCGTTTCATGTGATTGGGGGCGGATTGCCAACGGATGAAAACGCCTTGGCGCATGACGCGTTTTTGGAAGTCGAACCGGGCAAGCACTTTTTGG
>CANCAR010000091.1 GCA_947374125.1 Hyphomicrobiales bacterium
TGGCGTCGTGACCGAAGCCACCGTTCGTATCCTGCCCTTGGCCGAGGGCGCACGACCCGTGCTGTTCGGCTTTGATTCAAGCGAAGCAGCAGGCCGCGCAGTGGCTGCCATTATCGGCGCAGGGATTATTCCCGTCGCGATGGAATTCATGGACAAGCCCGCGATTGAAATCTGTGAGGCCTTTGCCCATGCGGGCTATCCGTTAGACGCCGAAGCGCTTCTCATCATCGAGGTCGAAGGCTCCGATGTCGAAATGGATGCGACGCTCGAAAAAATCGTCAAGATTGCCAAAGAGCACGGCGTACAAACTGTCAAAGAATCAAAATCGGCGATGGAAACGGCAGCCATTTGGAAAGGTCGTAAATCCGCCTTTGGTGCCACCGGTCGCATCGCCGATTATATCTGCATGGATGGCACGATCCCCACCGGGCAATTGCCCTTGGTGCTGCGTCGCATTGATGAAATTGTAAAAAGCTACGGTCTGCGCGTCGCCAATGTCTTCCACGCGGGCGATGGCAATTTGCACCCGCTCATCCTCTATAATTGCAACGACGAGGAAGAGGCCCACAAAGCAGAAGAAGCAGGCAACGATATTCTCAAACTCTGCGTCGAAGTCGGCGGTTGCCTGACCGGCGAGCATGGCGTCGGGATCGAAAAACGCGACCTGATGCGCAAGCAATTCACCGAAATCGATTTGAACCAGCAAATGCGCGTGCGGGCGGTTTTTGATCCGGCTTGGTTGCTTAACCCCGCGAAGGTCTTTCCGCTCGATGGCAGACCTTCAATGGGAAAGCCTGCTGAATGAGCGAAGCCATTTCTCTTTTCGCTGAAGATGAGTTGATCGCTGCGGTTCAAAAAGCCTATGCGACCAAGACGCCAATTGTGATTGAAGGCGGCGGTACCAAGGCTACCTTAGGGCGTCCCGTTCAAGCAGCAACGTCTCTGTCTACCCGTGCACTTACAGGTGTGACGCTCTACGAGCCTTCCGAGATGGTGATCTCCGCGCTCGCAGGAACGCCGCTCAAAGAAGTGGAACGGCGATTGGCGGAAAAAGGCCAGATGCTCCCGTTTGAACCTGCGGATTATCGTACCCTGCTCGGCACAACGGGCGAACCGACCATGGGCGGATTAACGGCCACCAATCTCTCTGGTCCTCGGCGTGTGGTAGCGGGTGCCTGTCGTGATAGCCTCATTGGTGTGCGGTTCATCAATGGCAAGGGGGAGACCGTGAAATCCGGCGGGCGAGTGATGAAGAACGTCACAGGCCTTGATCTCGTTAAACTCCTCTGCGGTTCGCACGGAACGCTTGGCGTTTTAACCGAGGTGACGTTCAAGGTGCTGCCACGGCCTGAGACCTCTGTCACGCTTGCACTGCACGGACTTGATGATGCCCGTGCCATTGAAGCCATGTCAATGGCATTGGGTTCGCCTTTTGATATTACGGCTGCAGCGCATTTGCCCAATGGCGTTGAGCGGGTGTCCGCAACCGTGCTTCGGCTTGAAGGGTTTATCCCATCCGTGAATTATCGCTTTGATCGCTTAAAAGACCTTCTTAAGGGCTTCGGCGCCAGCGACCGTTTGGAGAGCGATGCATCGAGCTCGCTCTGGAAAAAAGTGCGCGACGTCACCTGGCTTGCCGAGCCGCGCGATCCCGCGGTTTGGAAAATTTCAATCGCACCTTCCAAGGCACCGGCCTTGCTCGCGACATTGAAATCTAATCTGAACTTCCGCCATCTGCTCGATTGGGGCGGCGGTCTCATCTGGCTGCAAACCTCTGCTAATGGGGATGCGGGCGCGTCCCACATTCGTAGCGCGCTATCGGGCACGGGCGGCCACGCGACCCTGACGCGCGGACCGGAAACGATACGCGCCGGCGTCGACGTGTTTGAACCGCTCAGCCCAGCTTTGCAGGCTATTTCATCCAACATTAAAGCAAGCTTCGACCCCGAGCGCATTCTCAATCCGGGCCGCATGGCGGCAAGTCTATAGGCGATACCGATGCAAACCAGTTTCCTTCCCGACGCCCTGCAAGTGCCTGCGATGCAAGCTTCGGAGAAAATTCTCCGCACCTGCGTGCATTGCGGTTTCTGCACCGCGACGTGCCCGACCTACCTCTTACTCGGCGACGAGCTCGATAGCCCGCGTGGCCGCATTTACATGATCAAGGACATGCTAGAACGCGGCAAGCCCGCCTCCGCCGATGTCGTCAAACATGTCGACCGTTGCCTATCCTGCCTCTCCTGCATGACCACCTGCCCCTCGGGCGTGCATTACATGCACCTTGTGGACCACGCGCGCGCCCATATTGAAGCCACCTATGAGCGCCCTTTCGCGGATCGTGCGATCAGGGCGGTGCTGTCGGCCATTCTGCCCTACCCGAACCGGTTTCGCGTCGCTCTGACCCTCGCCGCGCTTGGTAAACCTTTTGCGCCGTTGATCCGTAAGCTGCCCGGCATTGGCGCACGTCTTTCAGCGATGCTGGCCTTAGCGCCGTGGTTTTTGCCCGGTAAATCGCCCTATGAAGCCCCGCAACAGGTGGCCGCCGAAGGCGAAAAGCGTGGTCGCGTAGCGATCCTCACAGGGTGCGCCCAGCCTGTCCTGAACCCTGGCATTAATGAGGCCGCCATTCGGCTTCTGACCCGCATGGGCATCGAAGTCGTGATCCCGAAGGATCAAGGTTGCTGCGGCGCGCTCGTCCACCATATGGGCAAGGGCGATGCTAGCCATTCCTTCGCCAAACAAATGATTACCGCTTGGATGGCTGAAATTGACGACAAAGGCTTGGATGCCATTGTTGTTACCGCATCCGGTTGCGGCACCACGATCAAAGATTACGGCCATATGTTCCGCAACGATCCGGAATGGGCCGAGAAGGCAGCGACGGTGGCAAGCCTCGCGAAAGACATCACGGAAGTGCTGACACGTTTTACCTTACCGGATTCGACGATCCCGACGGGCCAAACGGTGGCCTATCATTCCGCCTGCTCGATGCAGCACGGGCAAAAATTAAGCGATGAGCCGAAGAAGCTCTTGAAAGCCGCTGGCTTTAACGTGAAGGACGTCCCCGAAGGCCATATTTGTTGCGGATCGGCCGGTACCTACAACATGTTGCAGCCGGAAATTTCCGGCCAACTCCGCGAGCGGAAAGTCAACAATATCGAAAAGCTTAATCCGGATATCATCGCCACGGGGAATCTTGGCTGCATGAGCCAGATTGGCAAGGGTTTGGCGGATCGCGGTAAAGCGATACCTGTTGTGCACACCGTAGAGCTGATCGACTGGGCGACCGGTGGACCGAAGCCACGCGGGATAGCGTGAAGATGGTGGGTTTAGAAGACACGCTCCCTTTTTCCGTCATTGCGAGCGAACGCGAAGCAACCCAGTTGGTGATGCAAAATAGAGCGCAACGCAACCGTGCCACCTTAGAAAATTCCATCGGCTGCGTTGCTTCGCTCATCGCTCGCAATGACGGGAATTTAATCCGACGCCGCGTGTTTCGATAGAAAATGATCCCCTTCTATCCCCCATTACCTATTGACGAGGCCCTCCCCGAGCTTCTTACAGCTCTAAACACGCACACCAGAGCCGTGCTCGTTGCCCCACCGGGCGCGGGTAAAACCACGCGCGTACCCTTGGCGCTTATGGATGAAGATTGGGCCAAGGGCGGTAAAATCCTCGTGCTTGAACCCCGCCGCTTGGCGGCGCGTGGCGCGTCGGCACGCATGGCCTCGACTCTTCAAGAACAGGTCGGCCAGCGCGTCGGTTTGCGCGTGCGTATGGGTTCGAAAATCTCAAAGGAAACCCGCATCGAAGTGATCACGGAGGGTGTGTTTACCCGCATGATCGTCGATGACCCCGAATTGAAGGGCGTGGCCGCCGTGCTGTTCGACGAGTTCCACGAACGTTCGTTGGATGCCGATTTAGGCTTGGCGCTCGCGCTCGATGCACAAGGTGCGCTTCGGGACGATCTGCGCATCGTTGTCATGTCGGCCACGCTCGATGGCGCACGCATCGCAAGCCTGCTGCAAAATGCCCCGGTGATCGCCAGCGAAGGCCGCGCCTTCCCCGTCGAGACCCGCTATGTCGGGCGTGATCCTAACCGTCGGATCGACGCCGAGATCGTCGACACCGTCCTCAAAGCGCTTCGGGGCGAACAAGGCTCGATCCTGGTGTTCCTTCCGGGACAGGGTGAAATCCGCCGCGTCGAACGCCAGCTCATCGAACGGATCAAGGATACAGCGGTGGATATCGCCCCGCTCTATGGTGCGATGGACCAACGCGCGCAGGATTTAGCCGTGCAACCCGCCACCCAAGGACGCCGCAAAATCGTGCTCGCGACCTCTATTGCCGAAACCTCGCTAACAATTGAGGGGGTTCGCATCGTCATCGACTCTGGCCAATCTCGGGTGCCGCGTTATGAGCCGGGTATTGGGCTAACAAGGCTTGAAACCGTGCGCGTGTCACGAGCCTCCGCCGACCAGCGCCGCGGCCGCGCGGGCCGTACCGAATCAGGTATCGCCTATCGGTTATGGGACGAGGCGGCGAATGGCGCACTGGCGCCTTTCTCCAATCCTGAAATTCTCTCTGCCGATCTTTCCGGCCTGCTCCTCGAATGCGCCGTTTGGGGCGTCACAGACGTATCTCAACTCGGCTTTTTGGATCCCCCGCCCCCACCTGCACTCAACGAGGCCATCCGCCATTTGCAGGCCATCGGCGCTTTGGATGAGCAAGGGCGGATCACCGAAGACGGCAAAGCCATCCGCGCTTTGCCTTTGCCGCCACGTTTGGCCCGCATGCTGATGGAAGCGGGCAAGCGGGGCCAGGCGCTACTGGCGGCTGAAATCGCCGCGCTTCTCACTGAGCGCGGCTTGGGTGGCCAAGCCGTGAACCTTGAGCACCAGCTCGATCAGTTCCGCCGCGACCGCTCGTCTCGGGCCGAGGAGATGCGACGCTTGGCGAAGGGCTGGGCGGCGGCTGTGCCCAACACGGTAATAAAGACCGAGCTTTCCCCAGGTAGCATTTTAGCGCTCGCCTATCCGGATCGCGTCGCCAAAGCGCGGGGTACAACGGGCGCGTTCATCATGGAGAATGGACGGGCGGCCTCAGTGGAGGCACATGACAGCCTCGCACGCGAACCCTATCTCGCCATTGCGGAAGTGACTGGACAGGCCGCCTCTGCCCGCATTCTCGTAGCGGCACCTTTGACGCTGGCTGATCTTGAATCGGAATTTGCTGCTGCAATTACCGAGACGGATGAACTTACGTTCGACAAGACCGCGGCAGCCCTGCGCGCGCGTCGGATGCGGCGACTGGGCGCTTTGGTGCTCAGCGAGCAGATGCGCTCGGTTCCTGCCACAGATGAAGCCGCGAGCGCTTTAGCCAGAGGAATAGCCAGCCTTGGAGTCGCCCGTTGGCCGCTCAGCACAACCGCACGACAATGGATTGACCGCATCCGATTTCTCCGTCGCACAGACCCGTCTTGGCCCGACCTATCGGACGATGCGCTTGAAGAGGCGACAACAGAATGGCTATCGCCCTATCTACAAGGCAAAGTTGGCCTTGCGGATTTAGGTGCTGATCGTTTTCGCGAAGCACTGGAATCGCTCCTCGACTGGCAAACGGCCAAGCGGTTGGAGGAAGAAGCGCCGACCCATTTTCTGGCACCTACCGGAAACCGACACCCAATTGACTACGCTGCAATTGAGGGACCCGTGCTCACCATCCGCGTTCAGGAATTGTTCGGGCTTAAAGAACATCCCGCGATTGCACGAGGCAAATTGCCGCTTGTGCTGCATCTCACTTCGCCGGCGCATCGCCCGATTCAGATCACGAAGGATCTTCCGGGCTTTTGGCGTGGCTCTTGGTCGGCTGTGAAATCGGAGATGAAGGGTCGTTATCCAAAACACCCTTGGCCGGATGATCCCGCCAATGCAATACCAACGGCAAGGGCAAAGCCGCGCGGAACCTAAGCTTTAATGGAAATGGCTGGGGCGGGAGGATTCGAACCTCCGCATGGTGGAATCAAAATCCACTGCCTTACCGCTTGGCGACGCCCCATCGCGATTCGCTATCGTGATTGGATAGCCTGCGTTCCTTAATTCGGCTATCTCTGAGACGCAAGCTAACGATTTCATCTATTACGAGTTGAACGCCCTTTTGAACGCAGGAATCGTCTTGCAACCCGTAAAAACTTGTCTATCTCGGGGCCCGACAAGCCTTCGTCCTTACGGGCTTCGGCTCGGCAGGCAAGTCACCTTTAAGAGCTTCTGTTTCGCAGGCTATTATAATCATTCGTCGGTTAAGTGGCGGCTTACCAAATCTTCAACGATATCGGCAGGGACTGGCGAATTGAAGCTCAGCGTATAGCCCTCCGAGCTGGTACCCTGAATAACCGCGGGATAATCCTCGCCAAGAATACGCAAGCGAACCGGATCACCCTTGCGCTTTAGAATAAAGCGCGTGGCTTCGCGAAACAGCGCTCGATCCGTTAGCATCCAGCGCACCACGCCATCGAGCACCAATTCGGTATCATCGAACATCAACTCGGAGATGACGCAGCAAGGACGTTTGGAAAGATTTCTACTAGACTGGGCCAATGCGGACCCTTCGGGACGATCAAGCATAATATTCTCCGTATGGTTGAGCCTTTGCGGCGAAAAACGTTAAGACGCCGTGCGGCTCGCACGTGTTTTTCTCCGAAATCGTTCAATAATAGCGTCGGTAACCGCTTGGTCGACACCAAATCCCTCTGCAATCGAAGCATCCGAGCTTGTTTCCTTTTGAGCTGCGACGGCATCATTTCTTAATTGTTGCGACTTTTCCGCCAAAACACCCTCAAGAACGCGCGCGATTTCAGATAGGCCATTTGCAATGCCATGCTCAATATTCTGGCCAAAGGCCCGCATTTCCTCCGCCGGCGTGGTCGCCGCATCGACAGCAAGAAGTCGGTCGGCCAACTCCGCCTGCGTTTGTCCTAGTCGATCAAGGCCGTTAACAAGGCGTGCTAGCGATTCGTCAAAAGACGCCGCAACCGCACCGAAACCGGCTGCCAACCGCTCGTCCACAGAAGCGCCAAGCTGATCGGCAATCGTTCGCACGTCCAAGGGTCGCATAGAGGTGCGGATGAGCTTTTCAACCTCACTATGATGCTCGGTATAAACGCGACCGCGCTCGTTACCTGCCGCCGAAATTGTTGTGAGTTCGAGCGCAATGGCCTCCAACCCGCGGGAGGCTTGCAACTCTAGCGTCCGCACCAAACGATCAGTAGCGCGTTGCTGCTCCGCCACGTCTTGAACCGCCTCATAAACATTCGCACGGCTCTCATCCACAACTTGAGCGATACGGCCGATACCATCGGCGAGCCGATTGGACGACGCGCGATCCCGTAAAATAGCCTCCTCCCGCATCCCGTCCAATACATCGCCAATTAGATCAACCCGCTTCAATTGGCTCAGCGTGTGCGATTGACGCGTCGAGAGTGTTTCCACCTGCTCTACAAGCCTCGTCAGCACATCGGTTTGAGTCTCCTGACGGTCACCCAGACGCTTCATTACCTCAGCACTGCGGGTAATCAGACCCTGCGTTGTTCGGAAGGCGCCCAATAAAGAACCTGCCAAAGCTAAGGTTGTTCCATCACCCGAACCCGCGGCTGCACCGACGCCGGTCCCCTGCGCCTCTATCGTGCTGATCCGCGACATCCAAGCCTCGAAGTCTTGCTTAATACTTGAAGTCGCAGACTGAGCAAAACGGGCGATAAGGCCAAGGCTAAGCGACCCGAAAAGTCCAAACAGCGAGGCCGAAAAACCTGTCGCCATGCCCTTCAGTGGTGCTTCAAGATCACGAATAACGTTCTTAATCGCCTCATCAGAACCCGCGCCAACTTTTGCAAGGCCCCCAATAATACCCCCAACGGAGGCCACCATTTCCATCAACCCAATAAAGGTCCCGATAAGGCCCAATAAAATCAAGATGCCTGCGATATAGTTGACCAAGGATTTTTCGCGATTAATCCCATCATTGATCTTCGCGAGCATCGCATTTCGCTGACCGAGCGATAGGCGAAGTGCGCGGGTTTTCAAAAGTTCCGCCATCATGATTTCATAAACGGGACCCAAAATTCTCGGCATTTCAAACACGCGAGCAGGTTCCGCCGTCCGCATCAAACGTTTGACGCCAGCATGGTCATTGGAGCGTTCCATTTCGTCAAAATCGGACCATGTTTCTTTCATCGCTTGAAGCGCGCGATCTTCGTCGAAAAGCCGGACATTTGACAGGACCGCGAGCAACGAACCAAATACGAAAATGCTGAGAATACCTAAGTTGAGCACAGGTTGCGCAAAGATCGCAGCGTGGAGGAATTCATACTGATAATAAAAAAGCCCCCCCAGCGCGGCAAAAATACCGAAAGATTTAGATATTTGAATCCAGATACTGGCTCGGGAATCGCTGTTTCGGCGTGCAGTTGACTGCTTCATGATACATTCATCCGTTTAGGGGTTATCCGGCAAAAAGTTCAACGATATCAATTTTTTCTGGATCGCTGACATCCTCAATACCGACACTGATTCGATCCTTTGGAATGCCCGAATCAATTAAGAACTGCCGAACGCCCATGGCCCGGTAGTAGCTAAACCTGCGTGCCTCAGTAACTGCACCATTTCGCACATTGGCGAGAGCGCGCACCTGAATAGAACGGTCGCCAATATCACCCTTGCGTGCTGTGAGAAAATTTTGCAGCTTGCCGGCAGATGCGTCATCCACCCGAATTGCCCGGGGTTGGAACTCAATTGTGACCATCGCCTTATTGGCTTTCACATCCGCTCCGCCACCAAAAGGCAACAGATCGGCAGGCCGCCGGGACACAATACGACTTTCAGCAGGGTTGGGCTGAGGCGCAGCAAAAAAATATTTTCCCGCTTGGGCATCAAGCTCGGCCGTTTGGGAGCTCTTCGGTGGGCTGTCGCTCGGCGTCGTCGACTCATCCAGTTTCTCGCTAGCCTTGTCTTCTGCCGCCCGCGCATTGGACAACAGCGAATCCTCGACCCCCTGCGAAGCCGTTTTGCTTCCTTTTTCGATCGAGAAATTTGGATTTTCTGCGACGTCTAACTTAGCACTTGGCTGCACGATCTGCGTCGCTTGCTGCTCCGTCGTTTCTGGAACGGGCAATTGTGTATTAGGTGGATCGGCATTGCGGGATAAAGCCTCCAAAATTTGGGCTGTCAATTTTTCAATCGAAGCAGGCGCTCCCTGAATGTCTACCCTCGCGGCCTTCGCAATGGTCAAAACTTGGCTTCGCGATGCGGATTGCGAAATGCTAACCACAACGAGACTGAGGATCATCATCAAGAAGATAAGCATCATGGTCATTGTTGACAATGCGTCAACGAACCCTGGCCAGTAATTTGCATCTTCATCGTCAGAGGCTGCTGCCATTTTGTTTTATCTACCGCCTAAAAACAAAAAATTATAATATTAGTTATTTTTTTCCGTAGCGTCAGTTTTAACAAAAAAACACGTTCTCGTAAAGTTTTTTACCCAGTTTGTAATTTTTTTAGAACCTGTTCCTTTGGACCATCCGCTATAATCTTACCTTCATGCATCAGGATAACCCGATCGACTAGATCAAGCATTGCAGCACGGTGTGTCGCAACGATCAATGTGCGACCTTTTAGCCATTGTGAAAGACCGGTGATGATCTGCCGCTCTGTCGTATTGTCCATCGATGCAGTTGGTTCGTCGAGCAGGAGCAGGGTTGGATTGCCAAGCATGGCGCGCGCCAGTCCAACTGCCTGCCTCTCTCCGCCTGAAAGTCGCTCGCCACGGGGGCCTACCCTCAAGCCAAAGCCTTCCGGGCTTCGTCCTGCAAAAGCGGCAACGCCTGAAATCGCGAGTGCTTCCTCCACCAATGCCGGTTCAGCATGATCCAAGCCAAAGAATAAATTGGCCCGCAATGTGTCGTCAAAAAGAGTAGTATCCTGCTTCATATAGGCAAATTGCCGTCGAATCTCACGCGGCGAGAACTGTCGAAGGTCGCTACCGTCCAAACGTATCGCACCCTCCGATGGCTCGAGCAGCCGAACCATAAGGCGCAATAGCGTGCTTTTTCCCGAACCAACCCGTCCAATAATACCAATGCGCTCTCCCGGGCGGATCGCCAGGGTGATGTTACTGAGGGTAGGTGCATGCGATTCTGGATAGGAATGGCTCACATTAAGCACATCGACCTGACCCGTGACCTTGCGGTTGATAGAGAATCCTCCGTCACCGGCTCGCTCAACAGGAGCGTTTAACACCGCACGAATTGGCTCCAATGTCTTTTTTGCCTGCGCAATACGTTGGAATTGCACAATGAACTGAGAGATTGGACCTATCAGCCGCCCGACCAACATGGTAGAGGCTGAAAGGGCACCAACCGTCATGGCATTTTGGCTGATTTCATACACGCCCAAAACCAGCGTCGCCACGGTCATAACCTGACTGATCGTCATGAGCCATTGTTGCGCCAGAACATGAGCCAAGCGGGACATATGACTGCCATACGAGGTCGCATCCGCCAGCCGCTCCCATTTGTTCAACAGCGTGGTTTCGGCTGTCGTCGTCTTGACCGTTTCAAGCCCGTCAATCGTTTCAATAACGGAATTAGATTGCGTTGCTATCAAACCTAGGAA
>CANCAR010000092.1 GCA_947374125.1 Hyphomicrobiales bacterium
CCTTGTTGACCTTGGCAAGGCTGATGGTCTGTCCGGCATCGAAGTAAAGGGTCGTAACGTCGTAATCGGCGCGATGACCCGTCATGCGGATGTCGCTTCCTCGGCGATTGTTGGCGAGGCCATTCCGGCGCTCGCGGCGCTTGCTGGTGGCATCGGCGACCCAGCCGTCCGCAACCGTGGCACGATTGGTGGCTCGATTGCCAATAATGACCCTGCGGCGGATTATCCTTCTGCTGTGCTTGCTCTTGGTGCGACGATTATTACGAATAAGCGCAAGATCCCTGCGGATCAGTTCTTCCAAGGCATGTTTGCCACTGCATTGGAAGAGGGCGAAATGATTGTGAAGGTCTCCTTCCCGATCCCTTCCAAGGCCGCTTACGAGAAGTTCCCGAACCCAGCCTCGCGCTATGCGATGGTTGGTGTCTTCGTTGCCAAGAAGGGTTCAGAAACCCGCGTGGCAGTGACGGGTGCTGGCTCGGACGGCGTTTTCCGCTCGGCTGAATGCGAAGCAGCACTCAAGGCGCGGTTTAATCCGAAGTCGCTCGATGGTGTTAAGGTGAAGGCTTCGGGCCTGAACTCCGACATTCATGCGAGCTCGGAATATCGGGCGCATCTGATCCCTGTGATCGCCAAGCGCGCGGTTGCTAAGGCGGTTGCAAAGTAAGCTAAGCCGCTTGCTTTGACCAAGATTAAAGAATGCCCGGCCTAGTGCCGGGCATTCTTACATTGAGCGCTGTCTCTGACTGCTTTATGGCTCTCAACCTATTCTGCATTTTGTTTCCGGAGTTTGATCGATGACCATGATTGCGTTGCCCGCCTCCATCGATGCCATGGAAAGTCTTTTGACATCCGGCAATTACGTTGCTGATCGGTCGCTCGCCACGGTGCTGTTTCTGGCGCTCAAAATGGGTCGCCCGATTTTGCTCGAAGGTGAAGCGGGCGTTGGCAAAACGGAAATAGCTAAGGTTCTGGCCAAGACGTTGGGGCGTAAGCTCATCCGGTTGCAATGCTATGAGGGGCTGGACGTCTCTTCCTCGGTTTATGAATGGAACTATGCCGCGCAGATGATGGCCATTCGCCTCTCGGAAGCGGAAGGCGGTGTTGACCGCTCCCAATTGGAGCAGAATATTTTTTCCGAGCGCTATCTGGTGCGTCGCCCAATTCTTGAAGCACTTACGCCGGATGTTGCTGGCCCGCCCGTGCTACTGATTGACGAGCTCGATCGGACGGATGAAGCGTTTGAAGCCTATTTGCTTGAAGTGTTGAGTGATTTTCAGGTCACCATTCCTGAGTTCGGCACCGTCAAAGCGCCGCACCCGCCAATTGTGATTGTTACTTCCAACCGGACGCGCGAAATCCATGACGCGTTGAAGCGTCGTTGCCTGTATCATTGGGTGGATTATCCCACGGCGGAGCGTGAGCTAGAGATTGTCCGCACCAAAGCGCCGCACTCGCCCGAAAAACTGTCAGCCGAAATCGTGGCCTTCGTGCAGGCGCTGCGCAAACAGGATTTGTTCAAAGTCCCGGGCGTCGCCGAAACGCTCGACTGGGTAACGGCTCTGGTCGAGCTTGACGCTGTTGCGCTTGATCCGAAGCAGGTGTCTGACACGCTGGGTGTCTTGCTCAAATATCAAGACGATATCCAAAAAATGCAAGGCTCCGAGATCAAGGCGATTTTGGACGAGATTAAGGTCAATGTGAAACCCGGCAAGCCGGGAGTTTGAGACCGTTTTAGGTTCGGGTCGGTGTTTGTTGCGTCAAAATAGGAGTTGATATTTTTAACCTAATAGGTTAATCCTTGCATGGAAAAGCGAACGTCGCATATGCCTTTGGGTAGAGTTTTGGAATTAGCCGCCGCTGGGCGCGTTCGCGCTACGATGACGGCCTTTCGGGACGCGGATCGCTTAGGTTTCGGCAAGCCGGAGATGATTGACATCATCCTGCGGCTTGAAAAGGTTGATTTTTACAAAAGCATGACGACCTACGGTGATCATACAATCTGGCAGGATGTGTATCGTCCAATGTCGGATGTTGGACGGCTTTATATTAAACTTACTGTCGTGGATGATGTCTTGATTGTTTCGTTTAAGGAGATGTAATCATGAAATGTCCCGTATGCGGTGAGGCTGAACTTGTGCCCATGAAGCGCAATCTGGTGCATATCTATCGGGGACAAACCACAATTGTGCCCATGGTGTCAGGCGATGAGTGCCCCTCTTGCGGCGAGATAGTTGTTGGGCTTGAAGATGGCGATCGCGTTTCCGCTGCGATGCGCGCCTTTAACCGCGAGGTCAACGCGATGCTGGGCGACCCGGACTTTATCGCGGGCGTGCGCAAAAAGCTGAACCTCAACCAAGGTGAGGCGGGCGAGATTTTTGGCGGCGGGGTGAATGCGTTCTCCCGCTATGAGACGGGCACCACCAAGCCGCCTCTGGCGCTCGTCAAATTGTTTAAAGTGCTGGATCGGCATC
This sequence comes from Hyphomicrobiales bacterium, assembly GCA_947374125.1. GTDB lineage: Bacteria > Pseudomonadota > Alphaproteobacteria > Rhizobiales > Beijerinckiaceae > CAIUPE01. Next base: position 2,472 of record CANCAR010000092.1, read on the forward strand.
CCGAACTTTTAAACGAAATTCGCTGATAATAGGGTGTAGGGTGTAGGATCTGACCTTTGGTTTCATTCCACTTTCTACACCCTAAACCCTACTCCCTAGAACCCTTTCTTCCTGAACCGTTAAGTCATTCAAATGTCCGGTAAACTCTCTGAAAACATCGCCTATTTCGCCCGTGCCTTGCGCGAGGCAGGCCTACCCGTTGGCCCCGGCGCGGTGTTGGATGCGGTGGAGGCGGTTGAGGCCGCACATATTGGGAGTAAAGAAGATTTCTTTTGGACGCTGCACGCGATTTTCGTGAAAAAGCGTGATCATTCGGATGTGTTTACCCAAGCCTTCCGGATATTCTTCCGCCGTCGCTCCTTGATCGAAAAAATCATCGCTACGCTCTCGCCCTATTCACCAGCGAAGGACGACAAGCCTAAAAAGCCAGAGGCGGGCGCTCTACGTGCGGCTGAGGCACTGTTGCAGGCGAAGCGCAAGGAAGCGCCGCCCGAAAAAGAAGAAAAGATCGAGCTGGATGCACGGTTTACCGTGTCGGAGCGCGAAATCCTGCAAACCAAGGATTTTGCACAAATGACGGCGGATGAAGTCATTCGCGCCTACCGGTTGATCGACAGGCTCGAATTGCCCGATGACCGCCGACCAACGCGCCGTTTTGTTGCTGCGAGATCTGGCTCGCGGATCGATCCTCGCAAAACCTTCCGCAACACGCTGCGCTCGGGCGGCGGCATGATCAAACTGGAATATCGCGACCGTGCCGAGAAAAGCCCTCCGATTGTGGCGATTTGCGATATATCCGGCTCAATGGCCGATTATACGCGGTTGTTTTTGCATTTTCTTCATACGCTGACCGATCAAAGAAAGCGCGTAAACACGTTCCTTTTCGGCACGCGGCTCACCAATGTGACGCGCTCGTTGAAAAGTCGTGACCCAGACGAGGCCTTGGAAAAATGTACGGAGCAGGTTGCTGATTGGTCCGGCGGCACCCGCATCGGCACCAGCCTGCATCGGTTTAATCGCCAATGGTCGCGTCGCGTGTTGGGGCAGGGCGCTATTGTGCTGCTGTTTACCGACGGGTTAGAGCGCGATGGCACGGAAGAATTACAAAAGGAAATCGACCGTCTGCACCGCTCCTGCCGAAAGCTTGTGTGGCTCAACCCCTTGCTTCGATTTGATGGATTTGAGGCGAAGGCTTCTGGTATTCGTGCTATCTTACCGCATGTGGATGAGTTCCGTCCGATCCATAATTTGAAGAGTATGGAAGCGCTGGTTGAGGCGTTATCGGTCAAAGGGGCGGCTGCGGCTGATCCTAAACTTTGGTTGCGACGGGTAGCCTGAAACAGAAATTGGAGTTTTGCTATGCTCGCATCTGACGACGATCTCTTGAAACAAGCCGAAGACTGGCGGCGCGCGGGGCGCGCTGTCGCCATTGCGACGGTCGTCGAGACGTGGGGCTCGGCACCTCGTCCGGTGGGTAGCCATCTTGTGATTGATGGCGAGGGCAACTTCATGGGCTCTGTCTCAGGCGGTTGTGTCGAAGGCGCGGTAGTCACCGAAGCCATTGATGTCATCGAAAGCGGCGCGCCGAAGCTGTTGGAATTTGGCGTCGCCAATGAGACGGCTTGGCAAGTGGGACTTTCCTGCGGCGGTCGTATCAGCGTCTATGTCGAGAAAGTAGCCTGATGGGTTCCTTTGAGCTTTTGATTAGTTTTACGGTCGCGACTGCTATTTTCGCTTATGTCCCGGGACCCGCGATAATGTACACGATGGCGCAAACCATGGCCTTGGGGCGGCGGGGCGGCTTAATGGCAGCCCTTGGCCTTCATATTGGCGGCTACGCGCATGTTCTGGCCGCGGCCTTTGGGCTTTCGGCTCTCTTCCATTATGTGCCGGAACTGTTTCTGGCGGTTAAAATCGCAGGTGCGATTTACCTCGTTTGGCTTGGGGTCGACATGATCCGTAAGAGCAAACTGGGTAAGGTTGACGCGATTGAGCCAAAAAGCGCCCGGCGTGCAATGATTGAAAGCATCACGGTGGAGCTTTTAAATCCCAAAACAGCTCTGTTCTTTTTGGCCTTTGTACCGCAATTTGTGGACCCGTCTGCTTCCTATCCGGTGTGGGTGCAGTTTTTGATATTGGGCGTTATCGTGAACTTAGCCTTTTCATCAGCCGATCTTGTAGTGATCTGGTTTACGTCAGCCATAGCCGGGCGGTTAAAGCGGGGCGGGCGATTGGCCCATGCGCTTCGGGTTCTCGGCGGTACAGTGCTTATTGGGCTAGGCGCGCGACTGGCGCTTGAGCGGGTTTGAAGGGTAATTTCTGATGGATCTTTCGCTTCTCTCTCGGCTGAACGAAGAACGCGCGGCGCGACGTGCAGCCGTTCTTGTCACCGATATCGTGAGCGGCAGGCAGCGTCTGGTGCTGGAGGCTGAATTAGCAATCGATCCGCTGTCCGGCGTACTTTCGGACGCGCTCCGCATGGGCAAAAGTGGTGTGGTAGACACGTCTGAAGGCAAGCTTTTTCTCACTGTTCAGGCCCCCATTGTCCGCATCGTTGCAATTGGCGCTGTCCATATCAGCCAGGCGTTGGTGCCAATGGCGCAGCAATTGGGTTTTGATGTGGCGATCGTCGATCCGCGTACGGCTTTTGCTTCGGCGGAACGCTTCCCGAATGTGGAGATGCATGCGGAATGGCCTGATGTCGCTCTGCCTAAACTCGGCGTGGATCGGTACACGGCGTTTGTGATGCTGACTCATGATCCGAAAATTGATGATCCTGCGTTATTCATCGCGCTCAGATCGCCGTCGTTTTACATTGGTGCGTTAGGGTCGAGAAAAACCCATGCAACGAGGGTGGAGCGCTTGAAAGAAGCGGGCTTTGGCGAGGATGATATCGCCCGTATTCATGCGCCGATTGGGCTGAACATTGGCGGCATCAGCCCTGCTGAAGTTGCGCTCTCGATTTTGGCGCAGATTACGGCCAAGCTTCGGCTTAAGGCTGACGGAACGCGGGCCTAAGATGCGCTTTGGTCCCGTCCCGCTCGATCAAGCGCTTGATGCGGTGTCGGCTCACTCCATTCGGATCGGTGAGCGGGTGATTAAAAAAGGTGCGCGGCTAACCGCTGATGACCTTGCCGCGATCAAGGCCGATGGCCGCGCCGAAGCCATCGTCGCAATAAGCGATGAAGGCGACATTGGCGAAGACGAAGCTGCTGAACGGCTCGCTATTGCACTCTCCGGCGGATATATCCGGCGGGATCATCCGACAACGGGGCGAAACAACCTTTTCGCTGACAAGGCAGGCGTGTTGCGTGTCGATTCACATGCCATCGACCGGTTAAACGCGGTCGACGAGGCGGTCACTTTTGCCACTTTGCCGGATTTCCGTGCGGTTGAACGCGGCGAGATGATTGCGACCGTAAAGATCATCCCCTTTGCGGTTTCGGGGTTGGTTCTCGAAAAGGCACTTTCGGAAGCGGGTGCTTTGCCGTTGATTGAGGTGAAGCCGTTTCGAAAGCTCAAAGTGGCAGCCGTTTCGACGTTGCTGCCGGGGCTTAAACCCAGCGTCATCAATAAGACGCTGGCTGTTTTGGAGGGAAGATTGGAGCCTGCCGATTCGACGGTCGATTTTGATCTCCGCGTGCCGCACGAGGCCAAGGATGTCGCAGACGCGATCAATTTGGCGATAATGGACGGGGCTGATCTTGTGGTGGTCTATGGAGCCTCTGCGATTACGGATCGACGTGATGTGATCCCCTCTGCCATTGAGTTGGCTGGCGGGCGGATCGAGCATTTTGGGATGCCGGTTGATCCGGGTAATCTGATGCTCGTGGGCGAGGTTGAAGGCCGCCCTGTGCTCGGCGCACCGGGATGCGCGCGGAGCCCCAAGGAGAACGGTTTTGACTGGGTATTGCAACGCGTGATGGCGGGTATTCCCGTGAAGCGTGCCGATTTGACCTCGATGGGCGTTGGCGGGTTGCTGATGGAGATTGTCCAACGCGGCCATCCGCGCGATCCGAATGCGGGGCCACAAGACTGATGTCGGTTGCGGCGATTATTTTGGCGGCTGGCCGGTCCACGCGGATGGGCTCGAACAAGCTCATGGAAGAATTGCAGGGTAAGCCTTTGGTTCGCCATGTCGCCGAGGCTGCGTTAGCCTCTCGGGCTCGTCCTGTTTTGATCATTACCGGACATGAGCGCGAGCGCGTGCAGGCAGCTTTGGATGGCTTGGACGTTCGTTTCATTCATAATCCCGATTTTGCCGACGGGCTTTCAACCTCGCTGAAGGCGGGGCTGGCGGCGTTACCTCGAGAGGTAACGGGGGGTATTGTTCTGCTCGGCGACATGCCATTCGTCGAATTAGACGTGATCAATTCTCTCAGCAAAGCGTTCGAAGGGCGACCTCAGGCGATTGCGGCTGTTCCGGTTCATCGGGGTGAATGGGGCAATCCGGTGTTGGTGTCTCGTGTGCTGTTTGGCGATATTGCCAAATTACAAGGCGATGCTGGTGCGCGAAAATTACTCGCGGGGCGGAGCGGTGAGGTTTTGGAAGTTCCTGTATCGAGGGATGCTATTTTAATCGATCTGGATACGCCGGAGGCTTTGGCAAAGGCGCGTATGAAGGTGGATTGATCAGCTTTTTTTAGACTGCGCGCGGCACCTGTCCGAGCAATATTTTACCTCATCCCAGACTTTTTCCCATTTTTTCCGCCAAGTAAAGGGTCGTGCGCAGACGATGCACGTCTTTTGCGGCAGGTCGGCTTTGCGGCGCATGGGTGGCATTGGTGGGCTTTCGATAATCTGAAGGTCTATGAAACGCGTACGCTGTTGGAATGCGTTTAGGTCACGCAGGTTGCGTGGAAGGGAATTTCAATGACAGGTACGATTGCAATTTTTGGCGGCGCTGGCGGCATGGGCTCGGCGATTGCGCGGGCTGTTAAAGCACTTGGGTACGCCGTTCATCTTATCGGGCGGGATGCGGCTCGGTTGGCTGAAACCGCGGCTGCCATCGGCGGCGCTGGTTTTTCAGTGGCCGATGTTGAGGACGAAGCTGCCATCACCCATGCATTGGCGGAGGCGGGCGGTGAGCTCGCCGGGCTTTGCTATGCGGTGGGAACGATCAATCTCAAGCCCGTCACACGACTTTCGGGCGAGGACGTTGCGCGGGATTTCCGGATCAACGCGCAAGGGGCGTTTTATGCGGTAAAGGCAGCGCTGCCCGCCCTTAAAGCCTATTCGGGTACGGCTTCGGTTTTATTGTTTTCAACCGTTGCCGTGCATCAGGGCTTTACGGCGCACGCGTCCGTTGCCATGGCAAAGGGGGCTGTCGAAGGCTTGACCTTGGCACTTGCTGCCGAGCTTGCGCCGAAAATTCGGGTGAATTGCATCGCTCCTTCGCTAACAAAAACACCGCTTGCGGCGCCCTTGCTCGGCAATGAGACGATGGTGACAGCCATCGGCGCGATGCATGCGATGCAGCGCCTTGGTGAGCCGGAGGATATTGCGCCTTTGGCGGCTCTTCTGCTTTCTGATGAGGCCGGATGGATCACCGGTCAATCGATCGGCGTCGATGGTGGTCGCGCGATGTTGCGCACCAAGGGATGAGCGGGCAGGTGGTAGCTTTACGGCTGATCCTCGGGGATCAGCTCAGCCACTCCATTTCCTCGCTTAACGGTATCGATGCCGAGCGTGATGTGGTGCTCATGGTCGAAGTCTCGACCGAGACCATCTATGTGCCGCATCACAAGCAGAAAATCGCCTTTATTCTCTCGGCGATGCGGCACTTTGCGGCTGAATTGACTGAAAAAGGGGTTAGAGTCGATTATGTCAGGCTCGATGATCCCGAAAATACCGGTTCCTTCTCAGGTGAAGTAGAACGCGCGATCAAGCGGCATCGCCCAGGCCAAGTGATCGTCACCGAACCGGGCGAATATCGCGTTCGCCAATTTATGGATGATTGGCAGGATGCCTTTGGAATTCCGGTTTTCATCCGAGAAGATGCGCGATTTTTCTCTCACCCTTCGGAGTTTGCCCGATGGGCGGACGGGAAAAAGCAGCTTCGTATGGAGTTTTTCTATCGCGAGATGCGGCGCAAAACCGGACTGTTGATGGACGGTACCGAGCCCATCGGCGGACAGTGGAATTTTGATAGTGAGAACCGGAAGGCTCTTCCCAAAGCCACCGTTCTCCCGGATCGGCTTCGCTTTGATGTGGACGATACGACGCGTGACGTTTTAGACCTAGTGGTCGAACGCTTTGACCATCATCCGGGCGAGCTTGAGCCCTTTGGCTGGCCCGTCACGCGGCGCGATGCATTGGCTGCGCTTGAGCATTTCATTCAAGACTGCCTACCCTCGTTTGGCGATGTGCAGGATGCCATGAAGCAGGGGGAAAGCTTTCTCTTTCACGCGCTTTTATCGCCTTTGCTCAATAACGGCCTTTTGCTGCCCGACGAGGTGTGCCGAAAGGCCGAAGCCGCCTATCATTCAGGCCATGCGCCGTTAAATGCGGTGGAGGGTTTCATCAGGCAAATCTTGGGCTGGCGGGAATATGTGCGCGGGCTTTATTGGCTAAAAATGCCGGATTACGCGAAAAGCAATGCGTTGAATGCGCAGCGTCCTTTACCGGGTTTTTATTGGACGGGCGACACGCCGATGAATTGCTTGAAACAATGCGTGGGTGACACGATGAGCAACGCCTATGCCCATCATATTCAGAGGCTGATGGTTTTGGGCAATTTTGCCCTCTTGGCGGGGATATCTCCAAGAGAGGTCAAGGAATGGTTTTTGGCCGTCTATGCCGATGCTTTTGAGTGGGTTGAATTGCCCAATGTGCACGGCATGGCGCTCTATGCGGATGGTGGCGTCATGGCCTCAAAGCCTTATGCGGCTTCGGGCGCTTATATCGACCGGATGAGCGATTATTGTGCCGATTGTGCTTTTTCGCCGAAGGAAAAGCTTGGGGCCAAAGCCTGCCCCTTCAACTATCTCTATTGGGATTTTCTGGCGCGTAACCGTCCCGTGCTTGGGGGCAATCAGCGCTTGGCGATGCCCTACCGCACTTTAGCCGCAATGCCTTTTGATAAACGCCAACAGATTGCTGAAGAGGCGAAGGATTTTCTTGATCGCTTATGAGGTAAGCTTCGCTCTTTCCCTTTTGACTGACCTTTGCTAAGCGTTTCAGATCAGGATTTTAGGTTGCTATGACCGCCCACCCGCCTCGTATTTCGTCGCTGCTCAATACCATCGCCAAGGACGGCGAGGGCGATCGCATTACCATTCGTCAGATTGTTGATGCGTTGGGTTCACGCGGATTTTCATTGCTGATCGTTATTCTCGGCCTACCCAATAGCCTGCCAATGCCGCCACCGATTGCGTTGGTGAGCGGGTTTTTGATGATTTTTATCTCGTTGCAGATGATCTTCGGGCGGCCAGCACCCTGGCTTCCTGCTGCGGTGCTGCGAAATTCAGTTTCCCGAACAGATGTAGAAAAAGCCGTAGCGACGGCAACACCGTGGGTGCGCTGGATCGAAAAGCTTGCCCGTCCACGCCTCTCGCTGTTTGACCACGCGGCCAGTTGGCGGATTTTGGGGTTAGGACTCCTCATTCTTTCGCTCGGCCTCGTTTTCGCCCTTCCGGTGATTGGGCAAATTCCGATTGGAATAGCGCTATGCCTGATGGGGCTTGGCCTTGTGGAGCGGGATGGCTATTTAACGCTGATTGGATTTGCCATCGGCCTCATGGGCGTGGCGTTTTCGTACGGGTTTATCGTCGCGGTTATTACGGGCGCCGCGCGGATTTTTTAATTTCGTGCGTTTATGATTGTCCTTGAACGGGCGCTTAATTTCCTTCTCCTTGAAGGAGAAGGTCCCTTCGGAGCAGGGGGATGAGGTTCTAGCGTTTGCCGTATGAAGCGCTACCCTGCTCTCTGTTGAATTGCACGCGTTAGTCCCTTATCCGCCGGCTCCGCCGACAGCTTCTCCCTCAGGGAGAAGCGGGCGCTTATTGCTTTTTCTTTTAGAAAAAAGGTCACTTGGTAATACCAAAAATAAGATAAACGATGCTCTCAAATCAGCCCTTGCCCCTTCAAGCTTGAATGCCCGTTGCGGCCAATAATGATGTGGTCGTGCACCAAAACGCCCAAAGGTTTACCGGCATCGACGATCTGTCGCGTCATGGCGATATCGGCGTTTGACG
>CANCAR010000093.1 GCA_947374125.1 Hyphomicrobiales bacterium
AGAGCGAGCACAAGGCTAGATTATCAGCATGGGTGATCAGCGGCTTTGGTGCGATCATCCAGCCAATGCGCCAACCGGTCATCGCATGGGATTTGGAAAGCGAGGACACGATAACGGTGCGATCCGCCATACCGGGCAGGGCAGCGATGCTCGCAAAATGTCCGTCAAAAACGAGTTCGGCATAGACCTCATCGCTTACCACCCAAAGATCATGGCGGCGCGCAATATCGGCGATGCCTTCGAGTTCTAAGGGGGAGAGAACGACGCCTGTCGGGTTGCACGGATTAGCAATCAGGATACCGCGTGTTTTTGAGGTCACCGATTTCTCTAGCGCCGCAATATCGGGCCGGAAGAGGCCGTCTGCGGTGGCAGGCGCCCGAACCATGGTTGCCCCGGTTGATCCAATTGTTGCCTCATAGGTTAGATAGGCAGGCTCAACCACAAGCACCTCGTCGCCGGGTCCAAAAAGGCATTGGCAGGCCGAGAACAAGCCATTTTGGGTGCCTGCTACGATCAGGACATTGTCTTCGTCCAACGCCTGACCGGTGCGGCGGGTTTGATGGGTTGCGACTGCTTTGCGCAAATCATACCGTCCGGCCACGGTTGTGTAATGCGTGTCTCCGGATTGGAGCGCTTTGACCGCAGCGTCCACCATCGGAGCGGGGGTAGCAAAATCGGGATCACCGACGGAAAGCACGATGACATCTTCGCCGCGTGCCTGCGCCTCTTTGCCTGCATTGTGGATATCCCACGCTGTCACAGAACCGCCGCCCAGACTTTCAACCCGTGACGCGAAGCGCATTTTTATTCCTTTTTTCAATCCGCCCTCGCCTTCGTTTGCGAGGTTGTGTGAGTTTATACTCAATGGTTCGCCTTAGGGCTAACCTTTAGCCAAGCATTTAGCGCTTGTACGTGCGACAAACTACTGAAATAGTTCTGTCATGAAGGCGAAGTCCGGCGAAATGCGCTTAACCGCAGCATGGGCCGAACGGCTCCTCCTACCATCGATAAAGCTCCAATAGGAGCCAAACGCGCGACCACTTGCGACCTAAATTGTAAAAAAAAGGGATAGGATATCGTCACATGATTAAAGCCATGCTTAAAGGTGCAGCCGTAGCCGCTGCTGTCATTGTAGCCTCCTCCGCGATGGCTGCTGAAAAACTCAAGATAGGCGTAAGCTCCGAAGCCTATCCACCGTTCAGCTCGCAAAATGCCACCAATCAATGGGAAGGTTTCGAAATTGACCTGTTGGCAGCGATCTGCAAAGAGATGAAAGTTGAATGCAAGATCGTCAGCACCGCTTGGGATGGTATTATTCCTGCGCTTAAGGCCAAGAAGATCGACGCGATTTTCTCGTCCATGTCGATCACCGCTGACCGTTCAAAGGTCATCGATTTCTCCGATAAATACTACAACACGCCAGCCGAAATCATCGGCAAGAAGGATGCACCAGCCATCACGACGATTCCTAATCCAGACGGCAAGGGTGGCAAGATTGCCAATTCGGCTGATATGAAGGGCAAGATCATTGGCGTGCAGACGGCGACCATCCATGCCGATTATGCCAATACCTATCTCAAAGATGCGACCATCAAGATTTATGACACGACGGATAACCACAATGCCGACCTCGTTGCAGGCCGCGTTGATTATGCGTTGGAAGATTCGATTGTCGCTGATGAGTTCTTGAAGACACCGGCTGCCAAGGATCTCGCCGTGAAGCTGATCGTTCCAAACGATCCGATCTTCGGCACCGGCGTTGGCGTTGGCGTTCGTAAGGGCGACAAGTTGAAGGATCGTTTCAACGATGCGATTAAGGCCGTACGCGCTTCTGGCGAATATGACGCGATTGCGAAGCGGTACTTCGCCTTCAACGTCTATGGTGATTGATTGAACGGTTAGAGCGTGGTTCGACACGGAAGCGCTTCGGCGCTTCCGGCTCACCATGAGGAGTAAATATTCCTCATCCTGAGCCGCGGCAAAGCCGCGTGTCGAAGGACGTTTAGGGCAAAAGCCGATTTGGGAATCAATCACCGCTCATGGACGCCTCCTCACCCTCGCTTCTCTCCCTGATGAGCTTCAGCCAAGATGGTTGGGGTGCGCGGTTTATTGAGGGCCTCGTGGTTACCGTGCAGGTCTCGGTTACGGCCTATGCGGTTTCGTTGATTTTCGGGCTTTTGGGGGCGAGCGCAAAGCTCAGCCCTTATAAATCTTTGCGCGTGATTGCCGATGGGTACACGACCTTGGTGCGCGCTTTGCCGGAATTATTGCTGCTGCTCTTGGTGTTTTACTCCGGCGCGGATGCGATCAAATTCTTGCTCTCTTTTTTGGGCGATGATTACGCCGATATCGAGATTGATCCGTTTGCCGCTGCCGTTGGCGCACTAGGCTTTATCGGTGGCGCCTATATGACGGAAGTCATGCGCGGCGCGATCCAATCGATACCGCCCGGGCAGATTGAGGCAGCGAAAGCCTGTGGGATGTCGCCTTTGCTGCGCGTTCGTCGGATCATTCTTCCGCAAATGCTGCGCTTTGCCCTACCGGGGATGAGCAATCTATGGCTGAATGCCACGAAGGATTCCTCGCTGATCAGCGTGCTCGGGAGTTTTCAGGATATCCTGTTTATGGGGTATCGGGCGGCATCCACTACGAAGCATTATTCGTTTTTCTATTCCATGACGGCGTTGTTTTTTTTAGCCCTAACGCTGGTTTCAATGGCCGTTATTCGGCTGCTCGAGGCGCGGGTGAATCGAGGCTACAAATGAGGGAGGATTGCGCTTATGGATGAATCAATCGCCTTTTTCCTCTCGATATTTCCGCGTCTTCTGGCCGCTGTACCACTAACCTTGGCGTTGACAGCGATTTCAGGCGTGGTGGGGAATGCCCTTGCGGTTCCCGTTGCGCTCGCGCGGCTGTCGCCCAATCCGTTTCTCTGGATTCCGAGCGCAATCTATATTTTGCTGATGCGCGGAACGCCGCTCTTGGTGCAGACCTATCTGATCTATTACGGGCTGGGCGAAGTGTTGCCGGGCAGTTTTATCCAGCAAACCTTTTTGTGGGAATATTTGAAAGACGGTTTCTGGTATGCCGTTTTTGCGTTTTCGCTCAACACGGCGGGCTATACCGGCGAGATTTTACGCGGTGCTATGTCGGCGGTGCCCAAAGGCGAGATTGAGGCGGCAAAGGCCTATGGCATGTCGAAATGGCTCATTTTGTGGAGAGTCACGCTGCCCCGCGCGATCCAAATTTGCCTGCCCGCGATGAGTGGCGAGACGATTTTGCTGTTGAAAGCGACCTCGCTTGCCTCCTTGATTACGGTCTGGGATGTGATGGGAACGGCGCGGCAAATCCAAAAAGAATCCTACCGCATTTATGAACCGCTGTTGGCGGCGGGTGTCATCTATATTGTGACCGTTTTTATCCTGACCCGCCTCCTTAATTTCGTCGAGCGCCGCATCAACCAGCACCGCGCTGCCCCTGTTTCTGCCTGAAGGATATGTGATGGAAACGACGCTTAAGGTTGAGGATCTGCACAAAAAATTCGGTCAAGTCGAGGTGCTGAAAGGCGTCTCTCTTTCGGCCAATACAGGCGATGTGATTGCCATGATTGGCTCAAGCGGATCGGGGAAATCGACGCTTCTGCGGTGCATTAATTTGCTTGAAACGCCGAATTCCGGCCGCGTCTACGTCAATGGCGAGTTAATCCGAATGAAACCGCTGGCTGACGGTACGGCGAAGCCCGAGGATCAAAAGCAGGTTGAGCGGATACGGTCGAAGCTCGCTATGGTGTTTCAGAGCTTTAATCTTTGGACGCATCGCACGATTCTTGAGAATGTGATCGAGGCTCCCGTGCATGTGTTGGGCGTGCCGAAAAAGGAAGCGATTGAGCGTGCAGAGGCGTTGCTCGCCAAAGTGGGCATTGCTGATAAGCGGAATTATTACCCCAATCATCTGTCAGGCGGGCAACAACAACGCGCAGCGATTGCGCGCGCGCTCGCAATGGAACCAAGCGTATTGCTGTTTGATGAGCCCACCTCGGCGCTTGATCCCGAACTTGTGGGCGAAGTGCTGCAGGTCATGCGGAAATTGGCGGAAGAGGGCCGGACCATGCTGGTCGTGACCCACGAAATGGGCTTTGCGCGCGATGTCGCCAACCAAATCGTGTTCCTGCACAAAGGCCAAATTGAAGAGCAGGGCGCGCCGCGCGAGGTGTTAAGCCAGCCGAAATCGGAGCGGTTGAAACAGTTTCTAAGCTCTACCCGGCATTGATGGGTAACTTTATAGACCCGGAGCCTGATCCGCCACCGCATCACTGAGCCGTTCAAAGGCCTCGTCATGACGGTTGCCGATGGCGGACTTATCAATGCGCGTGATGCGGGTGATAAACCGTACGCTGTTGGTGGCAAAGACCCGATCCGCAGCGGTTAAATCCGCTGGCATCATCGCCCGTTCTTTAATCTCAAAGCCAAGCGCGGCGGCGGTATCCATCACGAAGCGCCGCATGACACCGGGTAAAATGTTGCCATCCAGCGGCGGGGTTACGAGCGTATTGTGGTTGAGCATAAACAGATTTGCCATGCTGGTGCATGCCGCATGGCCTGTGTTCGTTAGAAATAACGCGTCATCCGCCCCCTTAGCGTGGGCTTCTTGATAGCCCATCACATTGTCGAGATAGGACAGTGTTTTCATCGATGAGGCGGGTGAGGTGGGGTTGCGCCGGATCGAGGCGGTAACGAGTTTGGCCTCCCCAAACGCTGAGGTTCGCACCCATGGTGCCCGGGTTGCAAATACCAAAGGCCTAGTGTCCTTTGGCGGCAAGAGACCGCGTGGACCGGCCCCGCGCGTGGCAGTTAGCCTAATCACACATGCGGATGGATCGGCGGAAGCAAGTGCTAGGACCGCGTTTTCAAGCGTTGCGCGGTCTAGCGGCAGCCCCAGCCGCAAACTGGCGCTCATCATGCGATCCAGATGCGGGGCGAGCAGAAAAGGTATTCTGTTAAAGGCAGGCAGGGTTTCGAACAGCCCATCGCCCAGCAACAGGCCACGATCGGAGAGATCGAAGGGCATTGTCACGGAATCCACCAATTTTCCATCATACCACAGCATGATTTGAGGTCCTTTTTGCAATCTTCAGGAAATTACTGATCAGCTGATGCCCGGGCGCGGTTAAGATGGATTCAGGGTGGAATTGGACGCCGAAGGTCGGGTGCGTGCGGTGCGCTAGGCCCATGATCTCGCCGTCATCCGATCGAGCGGTAATCCGAAGCGGAGAAATTGCCTCATCCTCAAGCGTCACGATCAGCGAATGGTAACGGCCCACTGGGAAGGTTTGCGGTAAATCGGCAAAGACGCCGGTACCGTCATGATTAATCTCCGAGGCAATGCCATGCATCGGGCGTTTGGCTCGGGTGACCGTGCCGCCAAACGCCGCTCCAATGCATTGATGGCCGAGGCATACGCCCAAAAGCGGTACTTTGCCGGAAAAGCGCTCAATGATGGGAACCGAAAGCCCCGCTTCGTTTGGTCCGCAGGGGCCGGGGGAAATGATGATCGCATCGGGGTAAAGGGCTTCAATATCTGTCAAATCGCCTTGATCATTGCGGCGAACCAGCGTCTCTGCGCCCAATTCCTCGCAATAGCGCACAATATTGAAAACGAAACTATCGTAATTATCGAGGATCAGGATCATGCCTCACCCTCGCCACCGGGTCGTCGAAAGGCACTGAAAATGCGTTCGGCCTTGACGAGCGTTTCTTGATATTCGTCTTGAGGGTTAGAGAGCGCCGTAATCCCGCCGCCCGCGTGAAAGGTTGCTTTGCCTTTGCAGAAGGTAACGGTACGAATAGCGACACTTAAATCCAAATTGCCATTGAAGCCTAACCACCCGATCGAGCCGCAATAGACGCCCCTTGGCACACGCTCCAACGCGCCGATGATTTCCATGGCTTTTATTTTCGGCGCGCCTGTAATCGATCCGCAAGGAAAGGCTGCTTGGATAAGGTCAATCGCATCGTGGGGTTCGGCCAATTTGGCCTCAACGACGGAAACGAGGTGATGCACCGAGGCGTAGGTTTCAAGTCCGCAGAGCATGGGTACCTTGACGCTGAAAAGCTCGGCGACGCGAGAAAGGTCGTTGCGCAAGAGGTCGACGATCATGGTGTTTTCAGCGCGATCCTTGACCGACTGGGTCAAGGCCAAAGCGAGGGCTGCGTCCCCCTCAGGCGTATCGCCGCGCGGCGCGGTGCCTTTGATGGGACGTGCTTCAATGTGTCGATCAATTAAGGTTAGAAACCGCTCGGGCGAATTAGATGCAATGGCCAGATCACCGAAGGCGAGATAGGAACCAAAAGGTGCAGGGCTTATGTCGCGCAAGGTCGCGTAGAAGCTAAGGGAAGAAAAGTTTGCGTGCAGAGTGGTTAAGAACCGCTGCGCAAGATTGGCTTGAAACACGTCACCGGCCAGAATCCGCTCAATAGTCTCGCTAACCGCCGCTTCAAACCCTTTTTGTGAGAATTCATGCGTCCATTGTTCAATGGGCGGGTTGCACATGAGAGGCGGGGTCGGTTGGTCGAGATGCATGAGCATTTCGTTAATCCGCGCTTCTGCCCGCTCCTTGCGGCGATGCTCGGTTGTTTCCGGCCATCCAGAGGAGAGGATCATGCTGCGGTTTTCAGCGTGGTCATGAATGAACGCCACATCGTAAAAGCCGAGCTCCATATCCGGCATATTCTGCTCAGGTGCAGGCATATCCGGAATTTTTTCGATAAAACGAGCGGCTTCGTAGGAGAAAAAGCCGATGGCTCCGGTTTGGAACGGGGGGAGACCCGGCTGACTTTTGATGTGGTAGCGATTCAGCAGGATGCGAAGCGCTTCGAAAGGTGTTTCGCCGAGCGGCGTATCGTTCCAAAAGGCCTGGCCATCGATGACGCGGAAGACGCCAAAAGGATCGGCTGCGACATAGGAAAAGCGACCAAGGCCTGAAGGATCCTTGCCGCTGTCAAGAAACGCCAGATTCTGCAAGCCTGTCAAAGCGCGGGCAACGGCAAAAGGCTCCCGGGGCGAAATCTCGCTGCACTGGATGAAACCTTCTGGCATGGCAATCCACGATTCCATAGGGAATGAGATGATCTAAACGCCTACCGCAATAGGAGCTGTTGCGTCTGTCTCAATCCCGTCTGATGGACGCGAAAATCAGCCGATCAGCTTGCCGAGCCAGCCTTTTTTATTGCTCGGCTCTTCGCTTTCCGGGGCCGGGGCTACAACTTCGCTGAATTTCTCGAAGAAATCGCCAGCGAGTTTTTTGGAGGTTGCATCGATCAAACGACCGCCGAGTTGGGCTAGTTTTCCACCAATTTGCGCGTCGACGGTATAATGCAGCACGGTTGCATCGCCGTCCGCTTCCAGTGAAACCTTGGCGCCACCTTTGGCAAACCCTGCCGCACCGCCCGAGCCTTCGCCCGTTATCGTATAACCATTAGGTGGGTCGAGATCTGAGAGCGTTACTTTGCCAGAAAACGAGGCTTTAACCGGGCCAATCTTCAGAGTGACCTTGGCGGTCATCTCGTTTTCAGAGGTCATTTCCACCGTTTCGCAACCCGGGATGCATTGGCGTAAGACATCCACATCGTTCAACGCCGCATAAACAACCTCGCGGGACGCCTCAATACGCTGTGAGCCGGTCATGTCCATGGTTCGCAATTCCTTTGGCGGTGAAGGTCGATTGACGAGCCCTATCTAGCGCACCAGTAGGGCTGTTGTCACCTTGGTTTGACGACGCCGAATTCGACACTGTGCAACCAGTCGGCCAGCAATGGCCAAGCGATGAGATGCCTTAGGGTGCCTTCGGGTAGAACATTGGCGGTTAGATGATCGAGCCATTCGCCCGACAGGCCCAATTCGGTTGCGAGAGCTGCACCCTCGAAGGCGATGTGGGATTGCCGCGCGGTCGGTAGCGGAGTGCTTTTCGGGTAGAAGCCCGACAAGCGGTCGTGAAATGAGGCCCAATGGCGGGCCATCAGTTTGCCTTTGACGCTTTCAATCGTTGCCCGCGCCCGTGTTTCATTTTCATCGTGAAACAAATGTTGGCCCAAAATGTTTGAAAACAAGATGGCATGGTTGGGGTGAGACTTTAGGATCGGATCAAATTCGCGGAAAACATTTCGTTTGTGAAAGTGGAGGCGCGTGCCCGAGCGGGCCAGAGCAACCCCGTGGTTAAACCGGAATAAAGCGGGAGCCAGAGGGTCGATATCCACCGCATCAATCGTGCGAAAACGAGACAGAAAGGATGACGGCAGGCACCAGCCCGCGCTTGGACCGAGCAAGAGCAAGTGCTCGGAGGGGGGCTGCCATTGGTTCAAAAGACTGGCAAGTTCGGCCTTAAATCCTGCCCAGTACCACTGCCTCAGTAGAGCCCGCCAATGCCAGACGGGGCCCCCGCTTGGGATGAAGAGGGCGCCGTCATAGCGGTCTTTTGCGGTTTCCCCGCTTTCGGCCATTCCGTATCAGGCCGAAAGATGGCTGGCGAAGAATTCGAGCGTACGCGTGCGGGCAAGCTCGGCGCTTGGCTTGTCATAGCTGCCGCGCTGATCACAATTGAAGCCGTGATCGGCGTGGTAGAGGTAGACGGGTACTTTGGGCTGGGCTGATTTAACGGCGGTGACGCCTTCCATCGGGATATGCTGGTCGAGTTCGCCAAAATGCAGGATGGTTGGCACTTGCGGTGTCTCGTCCTTCATCGCGACAATGCCGCCGCCATAATAGCCTGCAACCGCAGAAAGCCCCGAAAGCTGGCAAGCAGACGCGTAAGCCATTGTGCCGCCCCAGCAATAACCAACGAGGCCGACTTTGCCCGCCTGTTTGGCGTAATCAATGGCAGCAGCAATATCGAGTAAGGTCTTCTCCCGCTTCGTTTTTTGAACCAGCGCGAAACCTAATTGCATATCTTCGGGCGTGTAGCCGACCTCAAAGTTCTTCTCGACCCGATCAAACAGCGCGGGCGCAACGACCAAATAGCCGTGTGAGGCATAGAGATCAGCGACACTGCGGATATGCGAGTTAACTCCGAAGATTTCCTGCAACACAACAACAGCGCCGCGAGGCCTGCCAGCAGGCTTTGCCACATAGGCGCTGATCTCAACGCCATCTTTCGTTTTCAACGTGATTATGTCGCCCATCGTCGTTGCGCTCCGCTCGTTCTGAATAAGTCTTATCAACCGATTAGCTGGCGCCCAGTTCCGTGACAATAGCGCTGATCACGCGGCTGTCCGTTGGCTCTGTTGAGGTGGGGAAAACGGCTGCAAGGTTACCATCGCGGCCAATCAAATATTTGTGGAAGTTCCAGCGCGGGGTGTCGGATGGCTTTAATTGTGCCGTCCAGCGGTAGAAGGGATGGGCATCCGCGCCTTTGACCATCTGCTTGGCCGCAATCGGGAATGTGGCGTGGTACTCGCCTTGGGCGGTGGCCATGATTTCCTCTGGGCCGCCGGGCTCTTGGCCGCCGAAATCATTGGATGGAACCGCTATCACCACCAAGCCACGTGGGCCGTAGCGAAGGTAGAGTTGTTCCATGCCGGCCAATTGACCACTAAACCCGCATTGCGAAGCGGTGTTGATCACAAGAATCGGTTTGCCCTTATAATCAGCGAGCTTGATCTGCCCGCCTTGCAAGGCCGGAAAGGAAAAGCCGTAGGCGTTCGCCTCAGCGGCGCTCGCGAGGGATGGGGCGAATGCGAGTGAACCGATCAAGGCGAGACTTTGTCTGCGGGTAAGAGAGGACATGGGATGCTCCAGTTTGGGGTGAGCTTTAAGGCCGGTATACGCTAAAAGTGTGACGGCGGATGTCCGTTATGTCGCGTTCACGCGGGGGGATGACGATGGCAGCCTATCTTTGAACCGATCCACCAGACTATAAGCCCGGCATGGATGTTCTTGACCAACAGCATTTTGATCGCGCGGATCGCCGAATGGGCGGGTATGGTCGCACGCTTGTTATGGGCATTTTAAACGTAACGCCTGATTCTTTCTCGGATGGGGGGCGGTTCGATTCGGTCGAGCGCGCGGTGGCGCAGGCGCTTCTTATGGTCGAAGCAGGCGCTGATTTTCTGGATATTGGCGCAGAATCCACGCGGCCCGGGCATGAGCCTGTTTCTGTTGATGTAGAAATTGGGCGGCTTTTACCGGTGCTCGAAGCGCTGCAAGGCGTAGTGAAGTGCCCTATTTCGGTGGATACGACCAAAGCTCAGGTGGCCGAAGCGGCACTTCGGGTAGGTGCAAGCATCGTCAACGATGTTTGGGGTTTTCAAAAAGACCACGCGCTGGCTGACCGGGCTGCGGCGCATGGGGCGGGGGTGGTATTGATGCATAACCGTGAAAATGTGGATGCCTCGATTGACATCATCGATGACATGCTGCGCTTTCTCGACACATCGCTGGCTTTGGCGCTGAATGCCGGGATACCGCTAGAACGCATTGCGCTTGATCCGGGTATTGGGTTTGGCAAGACTTTGGAACAAAATCTCGCAGCGATTGCCGGGCTTGATCG
>CANCAR010000094.1 GCA_947374125.1 Hyphomicrobiales bacterium
TAATTGATCAAATGGATGCCATTATTCACGCCAACCCGGGTGAAAGATATTATCCGCCGCCTAGAGTCCGACGGCTGGATGCTCGTTGCAACCCGAGGGAGCCATCGACAATATTCGCACCCGACGAAGCGTGGAAAAGTGACCATGCCCGGAAAGTTAAGCGCGGACTTGCAAGCTGGGACGCTAAAGAGCATTTTAAGACAGGCTGGATTAACGGAGTAAGCCATGCGTTACGCGGTCGTGATTGAAAAGGGCGAGCGGAATTATTCGGCCTATGTTCCGGATCTGCCGGGCTGCGTTTCGGTCGGCGATACGCTCGACGAGGTCCGAATGGAAATTCGTGAAGCCATTGTTTTCCATCTGGATGGCATGCGGGCAGATGGTGAAATTCCACCGCCCCCGTCCACCCGGGCTGATTATATCGACATTGACGAACAAGCCGCATAATGAAGGTTTGACGTCCTACTTGCATAAGCAAAAAAAAGACTGCATCAGGACGTAATAAATATAGAACGTAACGGAGATGGCTTACTCCCCGCTCCCACCCAGCCGTTTCGCAATCTCTTCAATCCGCGCTGCAGCACTTACAATCGCCAAAGCGATTTCCGTTTCGGTTTTGCTATTCGATTGCTCAATCGTCGTACGATCCTCTTTGAGGCTCGTGAGGTCCGCCGTTAGCGCATTGAGCTTGTTTTTGATCTCTTCGCGTTCATCCATAAACGTGATGGCGGCCATAACCACCAGACGGCTATCGCCAATTTCGCCGAAGGCCGTCCGCATCTCGTTGATTTTCTTATCGAGTTCAGCCGCCAGCCGGATCAAATGCGGCTCTTGCCCATCATTGCAGGCAATGCGGTAGATTTTTTCTGCGACGGTGACCGTTACCTGTCCCATGCCCGCCCCTATTCCCGCTGTCCGAGATCGCCCAAAACCTCGCGAACCAGCGTGGTTGCACGGTCTACGCGGCGGCCAAGTTCGCCCGTAATGGTATCGAGCCGAACCGATTTTGCGAGCGCGGCATCAAGATCAAGCGCGATTTGCGCGCGATCATCCTGCATGACGGCTAATTCTTTCTTCAAGGTTTCGACGGACCGATCATCCTGCGCACGGCGCGCGACAGCACCCTCAAGCGCGGTAACCGCGTTCCTGAGCTGGCCTAGAGCCTGCGTAATGGCTGGAGAAACCGCCTTCGCCATATCCTCGCTTTACCTTAAGTCGGACGACTAATGAAACGCTTTATGCCGGAATCATTAAGGCAATTCAGCGTCCTTAGATAAAGACTTTAGGTGAGAAGTGAACAGTGCGTCAATTGCAGGAAATGCCCTGCCAACAGGGTATTACACTCAATAGGCCGCATCCGGCATCGAGGCCAATTATATTTTTCACCCAATGTTCATATTTTGTTCTTTACAAAAATATGCTTTATGTTAGTTTTAAACTAACACTTTAGAGACTAGCTTCAGCCCATCATTTTCTCGATTCGTGAGTTTTTAAATGCCAACTCAGTGGAATGGCTGGACAGCGATTGATCTTTTCTGTGGGGCAGGTGGGCTTTCTGAGGGCTTTCGGCAAGCGGGCGTGAAGGTCTTGGTTGGACAGGATTTTGACGAAGTAGCAGGCCGTACCTTTGCATCAACCCATAGTGATGCTTCCTTTATGGGTGGTCCCATTCAGAACGTGAGCGCACAAGATTTACTTAATCGCGCTGGCGTTAAACGGAGCGAGGTCGACGTTCTTATCGGTGGGCCGCCGTGCCAAGGGTATTCTGTATACAATCATCAACGCGGAGTTGATGATCCTAGAGCAAATCTTTTTCGGGAATATTTAAGGATTGTTAGTGGTTTAAATCCTCGTTGGCTAGTTATGGAAAACGTAACCGGAATTCAGTCGATTGCCGATGGTGGAATTGTAAACGAGATTTTCGCAGGAATGCGTAATCTTGGTTATAATGTTAAGATGCAGACACTAAAGGCTGAGGAGTTTGGTATTCCTCAAGAAAGACGTCGGGTCTTTTTTATTGCGACCAAAGAAAATAGAAACATCGAGTTTCCCGAACCTACTCACGGCGTGGGTCGGCTTCCGTTTGTAACCGTCTGGGATGCAATTTCAGATCTGCCGCGCATAAAAAATGGAGAGACTAAAGGACCTTCAGCTTACGCCTGCGAAGCCCAAAATTCATATCAAATGGCAATGCGTAACGGAGGAAAGGTTGTATTCAATCATTGCCCGTCTAAGCTGGCTCCCATCAACGAAGCGCGTATGCGACATATTCCTCCCGGTGGATCATGGCGTGATATCCCGTTCGATTTATTGCCTGAAGGAATGAAACGAGCGAAGCGGAGCGATCACACGAAACGTTATGGACGACCAAAAAAATCAGATTTGGCTTGCACCATCTTAACTAAATGCGATGTTCATTGGGGAGCCTATATACATCCAGTGCAAGATCGTGCATTTACCGTTAGGGAAGCGGCAAGATTACAGTCTTTTTCCGACGACTTTGTGTTTAGTGGAAATCGGACGGAGCAATATATTCAGGTTGGAAATGCAGTGCCGCCGCTGCTAGGAAAGCGTGTTGCTGAAGCAATTATAAGTTCTGATTTGCAAAAGAGTAAATTGTTAAAGTCTGGTCAAATGAATTTAAATAATCGAGCACTCGAATTTGTCTAACAGCCCTACATCAATTTTAGGCGAGGTGCTCGGTGTCCGATCATATATCGGACAAAACCCTGCTGAACAAAATTATATTTGTCCCCACCTCAATTCACAATGTACCAAGCGAAGTACACAACTAGGTTTAACGCCTTATCCTATTTGCAGTCTCTGGAAAGGTGCAAAAAGTGCCCTCAACCCTAAAGATGATTTAATCGCGATATGCCCAAAAAGATTTTACGCCGTTAATTTTTTAAAAGACGTCATTGAACATTGTTGGAGCGGAAGTCTCCCGGAAAACCCTCAAATTGCGAAAGAAGTAAAAATGGAGGGCTTTGGAAATGTCGATTTCGTAATCGCTGACTTAAATTCGAAGAATGAAATAGGCCAATTTTTATCCGTCGAATTACAAGCTATCGACATAACCGGGTCAATATTCCCCGCATACCAAGCTCTGTTAAATGAACGAGATTTAGACGCTCGTCCGACTTATGGTCTAAATTGGGACAATGTATACAAAAGATACATTACACAATTGATTAGAAAAGGTTATTTCCACCATCATTGGAATTCAAAAATTATCGCTGTAATTCAAGATCAAGTATATCAATATATAACCGATCGGGCCGATTTTATGCGGTCGCCTGATGTTAAAAATGCGAATGTAAATATCGTATTTATGACCTATCGTTTTGAGGATGACCCTAATTCACCGGGTCAATTTCGTCCTTTACTCAAGCGGGTTGAAGGCACTGCTCACACAAACCTTCAGTCAGCGTTTTTATATAAAAATGCGCCGTCACGCTTCGCATTTGAGAGAAGTATCAAAACGTCGCTTGGACGAAATATTTAATAAGCCGCATCCGGCATCGAGGCTTTCTTGCGCTCGATATAGTCGCGGAGCGCTTCATCAACGCCCGGATCAATCGCTGGTGCCTCATATTCGGACAGCATCCGCTTCCAAATTGCGTTAGCGCGCTGCGAATGGTCCTTGCGGCCCTCGGAATCCCATTGCTCGAAGGAGTTATTGTCGGCAACGGGGGAGCGATAAAACGCGTTCTCGAAATTGGCTTGCGTGTGCGCCGAGCCTAAGAAATGCCCGCCGGGGGGCACTTCGCGGAAAGCGTCCATCGCTTGGCCGTTCTCAGACATATCAATGCCCTTGGCCAGCACATGCATGGCACCCAACTGGTCCATATCCATGATCAGCTTTTCGTAAGAGGAGGCCAAGCCGCCTTCCATCCAACCTGCGGCGTGGAGCACGAAATTGGTGCCTGCTAGCAAGGTCGGCATCAAGGTATTAGCGCTCTCGTAAGCGGCTTGCGCATCGGGAAGCTTCGAAGCGCAGAGCGAACCGCCCGTGCGGAACGGCATTTTCATGCGACGCGCGAGCTGTGCCGCGCCGAAAATCGCGAGCGAGCCTTCTGGCGTACCGAAGGTCGGAGCGCCCGATTGCATGGACAGCGTGGACACGAAGGTACCAAAAATCACCGGAGCGCCGGGGCGCACGAGCTGAACGAAAGAGGTTCCGGCCCATACTTCCGCCAAAACTTGGGTGAGCGTGCCGGCAATCGTCACCGGGCTCATCGCACCCGAGAGGATAAACGGCGTGATGATGCAGGCCTGATTGTTACGGGCATAGACTTCTGCAGCGCCGAGCATCGTATTGTCCCACACCATCGGCGAATTAGCGTTGATCAGCGACGTGCAGACGGTGTTACTCTCCAAAAACTCCTCGCCGAAGAGGATTTTCGACATGTTGACCGTGTCTTGCGCGCGATCGGGGTGCGTCACCGAGCCCATATAGGCTTTGTCGGTATAGCGCATATGCGCGTAAACCATCTCCAAATGGCGCTTATTGACCGGCAAATCGACCGGCTCGCACACCGTGCCACCCGAGTGGTGCATATTCGGGCTCATATAAGCGAGCTTCACGAAATTCTGGAAATCCTCAATCGTGCCATAGCGGCGGCCTTTATCGAGATCGTGGACGAATGGTGAGCCATACACGGGCGCAAAAACCGTGTTTTTGCCGCCAATCTCAACCGAACGCGCCGGATTGCGCGCATGTTGGGTATATTCGGAAGGGACTGTTGCGATCAGTTTTTTGGCCAATCCACGCGGAAAACGCACACGCTCGCCTTGAATATCGCAACCTGCATCTTTCAAGAGTTTCAAGGCACTCGGATAATCGCGAAACTCAATGCCGATCTCTTCCAAAAGCGTTTCGGCATTGTGCTCGATGATCTGAAGCGCTTCTTCCGAGAGGAACTCCACCAATGGGCTGTTACGCGTGATATAAGGAATAGAAATACCGCCGCGGGTGGCACGGGCCGAGCGGCGTGCCTCACGACCGCGACGTTCATGGTGTACTTCCGGGGTGGTATCGTTCATCGCTTTTCTCCCAACGGGACGCGCTCCAGCATCCACAAGCCAGTGTGATGGTCATACCGCCAGCCATCCACTATCACTGCTTTATTCACGTCATTTCTTGCCGAAGACCGTCACGTTGATGAGCTTCATTCATTTGAGACATGAGCCAATCCGATTTTTTGCGGCAAAGACCCCGTGTGACGCGAGCGGAACATCGGGCGTCGAAAAGCCGGTAGCATAAGGTTGACGGATCCGTGATTTTGCATCCAATCAAAGGTGGCTTTACATCAGTGCCTTCCCCTCTTAATGCCAGCAGGAGCGCTTTGTCATGAAATCAACCGCACGGGTCGTCGTTATCGGCGGAGGCGTTGTCGGCGTCGGAACGCTTTATCATCTGGCCAAAAAAGGTTGGACGGACGTCGCGCTGATTGAACGCAAGGAGCTAACGTCCGGCTCCACTTGGCACGCAGCTGGCCTCCTGCCTTTGTTCAATATGAGCTACTCGGTCGGCCAGTTGCATAAATATTCGGTCAACCTCTATGGCAGCCTTGAGGCTGAGACTGGGCAATCGGTTGGGTTCAAGAAAGTCTCCAATATCCGCCTCGCCCGCACCAAGGATCGGTGGGACGAGTTCATGTATTATGCCGGTGTGGCTGAAACGATTGGTGTGAGGGTCAACCGGCTTACCCCTGCGCAAGTGAAAGAAATCTGGCCGCTCTGCGAAACCGATGGCCTCTTGGGCGCGATCCAGCACCCCGATGATGGTTATATCCAGCCCGCTGATCTGACCCAAGCCTTCGCCAAAGGCGCACGCAACCGTGGCGCTGAAATCTACCGCAACACGACTGTGATTGCGATTGAGCGCACGTCGTCTGGCGAATGGCTGATCAAGACCGATAAAGGTGACATTACCTGCGAGCATATCGTCTCGGCGTCCGGCAATTTCGCGCGTCAAACTGGCAAGATGTTGGGGCTCGATATTCCGGTCATCCCCGTGGAGCATCAATATATCGTCACCGAGCCACACCCTGCCGTACAAGAGCGCCATCGCTTGGGTCTGCCGGAAATGGGCGTGCTGCGCGAAGCCGATTCCTCTTGGTATCTCCGCGAAGAAGCGGGTGGCTTTATTCTTGGGCCATACGAGAAAGGCGCACCGGCCTGCTACATGGATGGGCCGGCCAAAGAGAGCGAATACGAGTTGTTCCAAGAAGATTTAGACCGTCTCGCCCCGCATATCGAAGCCGCAATCGCCCGCGTTCCCGCCTTTGGCGAAGTCGGCGTGAAAAAAGTCTATAATGGCGCGATTGCCTACACACCGGATGGCAACCCGATTGTCGGCCCCGCATGGGATGTACCCAATGTCTGGCTGAATGAGGGCCACAGCTTCGGTATCACAGCGGCTGGCGGCGCTGGCTGGCAGTTGGCGGAATGGATTGTCGATGGCGAGTCGACCGTCGATATGATGGGTGTCGACCCACGCCGCTTTGGGCCTTATGCCGGTCGTGGTTATCTTAAGGAAAAAAACGAAGAGGCCTACGCCAACGTCTTTACCCCGCATTATCCGGATGAAGAGCGCGTCGCCGCCCGCCCGCTTCGCCAGACGCCTTGCTATGACCGCATGAAGGCGCTGGGTGCCGTCTTCGGCTCCGTTTTTGGCTGGGAACGCCCGAACTGGTTCGCCCCTCTAGGCTATGAAGTCTCAAAAGAAGAACTCGCAACGGCTGATGTTCTGACCAATGAAAACCACGCCCCACCCGCCGAGGATGGCAAGATCAAGGAAAAATGGAGCTTCCGCCGTTCCAACTATTTCCCGTTTGTCGGCGAAGAATGCAAAGCGGTTTCCTCGGGCGTTGGTTTGCAGGACATGTCGGCATTTGCCAAATGCATGATTACCGGCCCGGGAGCGCGGGAATGGCTCGATAGCGTCTTGGCCAACCGCATTCCTAAAGCACGAGGCCGCATCGCGCTGAGCCATTTGTTGTCGAAAAACGGCGGCGTGCGCGCCGAATTCACCGTTTATGAAAACGCGCCCGGCAGCTTCTATCTCGTTTCCGCTGGCGCGTTTGAGCGGCACGATCACGATACGCTGAAAAAGCTGTTGCCGAAGGATGGCAGCGTCCGCTTCACGCCAATCACAACCGCCTATGGCGTGCTGGTATTGGCCGGTCCGAAGTCGCGGGAAGTCCTGCAATCGCTCACCGATGCGGATCTGTCGAATGCCGCTTTCCCTTGGCTGACCGGTCAACGCATTTCCGTTGGTGCCGTGCAATGTGACGTGCTGCGGGTGAACTTCATCGGCGAATTGGGATACGAATTCCACCACCCGATTGAAATGCAGAATCATCTGTTCGACCTCCTGATGAAAGCCGGTTCGAAGTTTGGCATCCGTCCGTTCGGCATCCGCGCGATGACCTCTATGGCGTTGGAAAAGTCCTACCGCCTGGTGGGCCGTGAAATGTCGATTGAATATTCGGCGTTTGAATCGGGCCTTCAGCGCTTTGTGCATCCGAACAAAGGCGACTTTATCGGCCGTGACGCGTTGGTTGCTTGGCAGCAAAAGGGGTTCAAAAACGCCTTTGTCACGATGGAAGTGCATGATGTGGAGGATTGCGATGCCCGCGGCTCCGAAGCCATTCTGAACAATGGCAAGATTGTCGGGCGCTGTACGTCCGGCGGCTTTGGTTGGCGGAGCAACAAATCCCTCGCTTTAGGCATGGTTGCACCTGAATTCTCGGCAGTCGGAACGGAACTTGACGTGGTAATCTTAGGTAAATCTTTCCGGGCGACGGTTATTCCTGAATCGCCGTTTGATCCGGAAAACGAACGGCTTCGGGCCTGAACCGTGGGAGGCCTGTCGGAATTGGGGTATCGTACGTCCCAAATCCGACAGATATCTCGACGAAAGGGTTTTATTCGGTTAGATCGGGCTCAAAGACTGGATTTTTGAAGGGTGACACGGCATGGCTGACGGCGATTTTGATCTCAACGCACTCTCCGATGACGAACTCGTCGAACAGATGCATGATGATTTGTATGATGGTCTGGGCGAAGAAATCGTCGAGAGCGTCAACATTCTGTTGAGCCGCAACTGGACACCGTATGACATCCTGACCAAGGCGCTTGTCGAAGGCATGCGGATCGTCGGCGTCGATTTCCGTGATGGCATCTTGTTCGTGCCCGAAGTGTTGATGTCGGCCAATGCGATGAAGGCGGGCATGGTTCTGCTACGTCCGTTGCTGGCCGAAACCGGCGCGCCGAAGGTCGGCAAAATGGTAATCGGCACGGTTAAGGGCGACATCCACGACATCGGCAAAAACCTCGTCTGCATGATGATGGAAGGCGCGGGCTTCGAGGTTGTTGATCTGGGCATCAACAATCCAGTCGAAAAATATCTTGCAGCGATTGAAGAGCATAAGCCCGATATTTTGGGCATGTCCGCGCTTCTCACGACCACCATGCCTTACATGAAGGTTGTGATCGACACGCTCAAAGAAAAAGGCATGCGCAACGACTATCTCGTGCTCGTGGGTGGCGCGCCACTCAACGAAGCCTTCGCAGATGCCATCGGCGCTGATGCCTATTGCCGGGACGCTGCGGTGGCGGTTGAAACGGCTAAGTCATTGCTCTCGCAACGGACGATTAGGGCTTAAGTTTTCAAGCGAATGGTGAGTAGCGAATAGCGAATAGGGTTAGTTTTGGACCGCGAGCCTCTGGCTCGCATGCTTTGCGCGACGGGAAGCGCGCGGTCCGGCGGAAGTCCCTATTCGCTACTCACCACTCGCTATTCGCTTCTTAATCACATGTGCGGTGATGACATGCCAATCCGTCTACCCAAAACCCTCGTCATCGCCTGCGGCGCCCTTGCCCGTGAATTGCTTGACGCTAAGCGGCTAAACAACCTCGATCATCTCGATATCACCTGCCTTCCGGCCATTTGGCACAATCACCCCGAAAAAATCCCCGAAGGCGTGCGTGCAAAAATTAAAAGAGCACGAGGCAAATATGACAGCATTCTTTGCCTGTATGGCGATTGCGGCACCGGCGGCATGCTGGATGCCGTGTTGAAAGAGGAAAACGTCGAGCGGATTGAGGGCGATCATTGTTACGCGTTTTATTCTCAACCCGGTGAGTTCGACGCTTTGATGGAAGAGGAAATCGGGACATTTTTTCTTACCGATTATCTCGTTCGCCATTTTGACCGTTTGATCCTTCAAGGTCTTGGGCTGGATCGCTATCCGCAGCTGATGAGTACTTATTTTGGCCATTACAAGCGGGTTGTGTACTTGGCCCAAACACCCGACGCGGCCTTAGAAAAGAAAGCCCGCAAGGCAGCTGAACGGCTGGGACTTGCGTTCGAGATGCGGTTCACTGGCCTTGGTGGCCTTGAAACTTTTGTGGCCGGTCAAGGTCGAGCGCATCACCCTACTAATTTTTTCGCAAGGAACTGAACAGCAATGGCTAACCTTACCATCGTCTATTGGCGCGATATTCCGGCGCAAGTCATCGTCAAGCAAGGCCGCACGGCTGCGAAGCGCGAATTGTCGGAACGGTTTGTTACCTCCATCGATGCCGCAGCCATGAAAGCGGGCGCACGCGATACCGATAGCTACCTCGCCGATTGGCGTCGTGCTGATCCAGTAGCCGTTGGCGAGGACTTAGAAGCTGAAGCGCAAGCTTGGGCCGAAAAACTTGAGGCCGATTATCCCCAAGACCGCTTGGTCGCGCTCGCTAAAGCTGGCGGCTATGAGGAGACAAAGTAATGTCACGCGTACCGGCCGCTTTTGAACCCGCGGGCAAGGCCCCGCGCAATAGTGAAAAATTCGCAATGCGCTTTTGGAGCAATGCCCATTCGCGCGGGATGGAGATCACCTATTCCATGGTGGAAAAAATGCTGCATGGAGCAGCGCCGCTATTCAAGGCGATTGGATATGAGCGTCTAGAAAAGCCGGTTGCCGCGGTTGAGGCCACCATTAAGGGCGCTTTATTTGATTGTCGCATGTGTGGTCAATGCATTCTCTCTTCAACCGGCATGTCATGCCCGATGAATTGCCCAAAAAATCTTCGCAATGGCCCATGCGGTGGCGTGCGTGCCAATGGCAATTGTGAGGTTTATGCCGAAATGCCGTGCGTTTGGGTGAAGGCGTGGGAAGGCAGCAAAGCGATGGAACATGGCAACAAGATCATGAATGTGCAGCCGCCTGTCGATCACCGGCTCAAAGGTCGCTCGTCCTGGCTGGCCGTTTCGCGCGGCGCGCATGAGTGAGGAGTGATGCAACGGTACTTTCCCCCTCCCCCCTGAGGGGAGGGGAAGGGGTGGGGGTTCGTGCCGA